>DMST01000282.1:9342-9767 GCA_003454975.1 Cytophagales bacterium
CATACAAGGAAGACATAGGGCCGTACACTACTTCTACCTGGCGGATATTGGTAAGCGGGTACTGCCTCGACAAATAGGCCAGCCCGGTAAAAAGCTCATTATCCTCAGCACCATCTACCAGCAAGAGGGTACGGTCCGTACCCATTTCAGTGTGATACCCCCGCTGATAAAGGGCCGAAAAAGATCTACCCTTACCCCCTGAGATGGCAAAGCCCGGCAAGTCATGAAAGAGCTCTTCCAGGTGCGTGTACCCCCTTTCGTAGAGCTGGGCCTGGGTGATGATGATGGTGAAGGCGGGTTCCAAACCTACCGCTTCTGCTTTTTTACTTACGGTGTAAGACAGGTTCTGTACCCGATTGGAACGAATGACATCTACCCGGGAACGAAAGCCCTGCGACGCGGTGGACTTGGCACGGTAGGCGGGG
>DMST01000282.1:9857-11909 GCA_003454975.1 Cytophagales bacterium
CAGCCAATACTCCGCTTCCAGCTCGCGCACGGCGGTATACACTTCCTCCCAGTCATTGCGACTAATGCCGGGGTCAATCACTCGGGCAGAGTCCAGGTCGAGCCGGTTGAACCTGGAAAACAGCTTGAGGAGTTCTTCCTCTTCTCCCGCCTGAAACTGGAGGGTGGCATCGGTCAGCATGCGCTGCAAGGACTGCCCATTCTGGGCCGCCGCGGGTAGGGCGGCCATCATGAGCGTTCCGGCCGCAATGAGCCAGAACATAGGGATACATTTAATCATTTGAGCAGGGTTAGTTTGTCGGTAAGCCATCGGGTTTGGGTGGGCACCCAGCGGAGCAGTCCGCCAGTACCACCGATCAGCATAAGCTGGTCGTTATTCAAAAAAGTGACCGTATTGATCCAGTGGTTCTCTGTCTTTATGACCAATGGCTCTTCGATCCAATAGGGAGAAAGGGTACCAGAATGGCGATACAAAGGCCAAAGCCGTACGGTGTTGTCTCTGCTGGTAGAAGCTAACTGTAGGCCGCGCGATGACTGCGTAAAAGCCAAATCGGTTATTACTCCTTTGTGGCCCGAAAAGAGTTCCACCGTACCAGACTTCAGATCCAGTAGACTGATCTCATGATCCAGGCCCAAGGCCATGGATCTTCCGGCCGGGTGCACGGCCAGGATGCACGGCCAGTGGCCTTTCAGATCCAGCCGAAATCCATCTTCCCATTTGGCTTGTCCAGTCCCAACGGGGAGGGACCAAATGGAGAGTTCTCCAGATCGGGATAGCACGTATATCCGCAGGCCGCCGGACTCTGCTTGCAATAGTACGTGGTGGGTTTCCGGCCGAACAGCCAACGGAACTGTGCCTAGGGTCTGCAGTGAGTCCGGGGTGTATCGGTAGAGTGATAGTTCCTGTCCGGTAAAAGCAGCCAAGGACGTTGCGTGGGCAGCCATCACCCGAAAACTACCCGGGGCAGCCACCGGCTGGGGGTAAGGTTCCGCTTTGAGGGGTCCATAGGCCGGCGGAGTAACCCGGTAAAGCGCTCCCCGCTCCGTCCATACTAATGCCTGGTTACTCGTTACCCAGTGGGCTCCCCCTACCTGTCCCTGGACCCCTTGCACCGGAGCATAGCGCCCCATATCGGCATTGCCCGGGCTGAGTCTCACTAGCCCCACTCCGTTAGCGCTTGTAATCAAAAGCTGATTGGCACGCTCTTGTATTTCCACTACATCGTAACCCAGCACAGATTTACGGTACCGGGGGTGTTGACGCTGCCACCAGATCAGTAAGGTTTGATAGAGGAGGTTGCGTTGTAGCAAAGGCAACGATTGGTGTTGGTAAAAGACCTCCGCCGCATCCAGGGCGGAGTCCAGCGCCTGCTGTGGATAATCCTGTACCCGCGAAAAGGCCCAGGTAGCCCGGGCGTCAGCCTGGTTTATGTCCACCTGTATCTGAGCTTCGGTAAGCAATCGGTTGGTTTCCCGTTCGCTAATTTCTGCTCGTTGCTGCTGGTCTTGTGCCCGGTTTCGCTCTTGCAAGGCGGTGTCTGCCAGAGCCAGGGCCTGCAACTTAGTGGCCTCGGCTACTGTCTGGTTTTCAATCGCCCGAATGCGCTGTAGCCGGGCCTCTCCTGCCGACTGTTCGGCTAGAATCCGGGTGGAATCAGCCCTCCGCTCTGCCTCTCTTGCCAACTCTGTTGCGCTTAATGCCCGTTCCTTTTCTTCTTCTATACGGGCTAGTGCGGTTACGGCCTCTTGTTGCGAATCCTCCGCATCTTGTTGGGCTTTAGCCGCTTCGGTAGCATTCTTACTGGCCTGCAGCCACAACACAAGCGACACCACCAGGGCGCAACACATGAGTACCGCCGAAGAAAGGATAAGCCGGAGCCGCTGCCTTCTTCGTTTTTCTTGCAATTGCAGCCCGCGTTGGGCCTCGCGCTCGCTCAGTTCCAGGTATTCCATGGCTAGCAGATAGCCCGGATGGTACCGTTGGCCCCAAGCCTCCGTAGCTGCCTGATTTCGGCGCCAGCGCAGGGCAAACTCCAGCTCGGGGGTGCGGTAG
>DMST01000282.1:11994-12192 GCA_003454975.1 Cytophagales bacterium
CTGTTTTCTTGGTACTGTTGGGCAGCTTTGGTTAGCTGCAGGTAAATCTCTACGTGATCGTACTCTTCCTCCACCCAATCTATGAGGCGCTGCCACACCCGCATCAAGCTCTCGTGGGAGATATCCAACATCGTATCTTGGGTGATGGCACCCGTCTGGGGCATCATAAAGGCCCGTCCTGCCATTCGGAATTTTTCG
>DMST01000282.1:12241-30093 GCA_003454975.1 Cytophagales bacterium
AGAATTTTTCGGCTACCGCCACTACTTCCCACGGTTTAGCATTGGCGATATCACAGAGCTGCCATAGGGGCGTAGGTCTTCGGATACCCCTCCCCTCCTTGCCTATTTGGGTCAGCGCTTGAAACACCCGCTTGCATACCCGCTGGTGCTCCTCGTCCAGTTCATGAAAAGCCTCATCCGCATGGCTGCTCAATGCCTGGCTCATCGTGCCAATGGCCTCATAATGTAGGATCCCCATGGGTTCGGCATTGGCCTCATACTGTCGCCAGTAGTCCCAGGTGCGCATCAAGGCATGCTGCAAAATGGGTAGCTGGTCCATACTGCTGCCCAGGTCATAAAGCAACCGGTTCACCAGCACATTACTGATGGGGTACCCATATTGCTGCATAGGTCCGGTGATTACCTGCCGCAGTTCCGTATGGGTCATCCGGGGGATGAGGTACTGCCCATCGTTTATCGCCTCCGGCAACCCGTGAAAGTCCGTACAGTCACTCAGAAAATCGGACCGCATGGTGAGCATTACGTAGATGGGCACTTTCCTTTGGCCGGTAGCTTCCAGCAACAGGTTCACAAATTTGGCCGAAAGACTGTCCTCACTTTTCTGGGCTCGTTCTTCCTTTCGGTAGCGAAAAAGTTCTTCAAACTGGTCTACCACCATCAACACGCGATCCGAAGCACCCAATTTCATTTCCTCCACTACCTGTACCAGTCCCATGCGGCTGCGCATCAGCAGGGCCATGATGTACTCCTCAGCATCCTCATCAGGCACATCCAATTTTCCCATTTGCGCCAACTGACGGGCTAAATTTTGAAGCGGTTGGTTCTCTGGGCGCATCAACCGAATACTCCAGTCTTCCTCCTTCCCTTTTGACAGCCTGGGCAATACCCCACCTTTGACCAGTGAGGATTTGCCACTGCCAGAAGTACCCAGTACCGAGATAAACCGGTTGTCCTTCAGCTTGCTCAGGATATCCTGTATCTGAAGATCACGGCCAAAGAAGCGATCCGATTCGTTAGATTCGAAAGACCGTAACCCGGGAAAAGGGTTGGTAATTCCGTCAGTAGCCATCATGATTTAGTGGCGTTTGATTCCGTTACCAAAGGCATCAGGATTTGGTCCTTCTCCTGACGGGCCAACCGTAACTCCACACCCAAGGCCATCAGTTGCCCCCTGAGCCACTTGAGAGCAGGTGCACTTATTTGAGTGTCTATTACATAAACACAGGGGAGGTCTCCGGCCAAAGATTGTGGGGCTTGTGCAGTAGATTTTGGAGCCAAACGCCTCAGCATATCGGTGATCAACTGATCCAAAGATTCAGAGACCAGTTCAGCCCCGGCCTGCATGCGTTCATCCAGCTGCAGTTGCTCCAAAAATTCTGACTGGGCTGCCTCAGCCTGCGGCTCGCCGGAGTTCACCCGATCCAATATTGACCGGGGTATCCAAATCAATCGTTGCAGTCCACCTTCCACCGACCGTTCTGCTGCCAAATCATTCTGCAACCGGGCCATTCTATCGAATACCCCTCCGAAAAAGTGGACACTCAATTCTGCCTGCTGTAGGTATTCTTTGATGGCCGTGGCCCGCTCTGCCATAGAGCCGTGAAACTCCTGCTGGGGTACCACTTCATAGCCGCGGGCTTGCAGCTCTCGTTTGATCTGCTGATGGTACGCTTTCAAGTCCGTGGGGGGTAGCGACACGTACACCGTTGGCTTACTATCATCCATCGGCCTCTCCTCATTGTCAATGGGTTCCGCCCGACCAACTCCTTCAGTCTTGATCGCCATCAACAGTTGGTACACATCCTGAGCCAGGTCGTCCAGCGCCAAGTAATACTCCCTCTTGGCTTCGGGATAAATAGATTTGTCAAACTCCCGAACCCGGTCGTTATCATCTACTTTATAGAAGGCATATCCTGTGGCATCCCTTACCTGGGCCGGAAACTTTTCGTGCGCTGCCAGAGGGGTTTTGATGATCTTAAATATTCGAAACTTGTTCTTTATTTTAATCCCTCCATTCTTTTTAGCATACCTGGTAAACGCCTTCAGCTCCCGCTCACACCATTCCGACCGCAGGTAGCCTGACGAAAAGATGGAGAGCATAATTGCTGACTTGGACAAGCGGTCTCGAGTTTCGGCTTTAGATCCTTCGAAGGATTCCTGACCACGGTTATCACGCCAAATCCGGGGGGGCTCGCCCATGTATTTCGCTAATCGAGCAGCAAGATCATGGTGGAATTCCGTAACCCATTCAAAAATGCTCTCATCAGAATTGGGCTGATTGTCTTCTTGTGAATAGCTAATGAAGATGTCATTTTCATAGCCTGCCATACCAACTCCCATAGTATCATGGCTCTCCTTTAGGCCCAGGTGTACCCTGTTCATTAAGAGTACCCGCGATCAGGCATCTCTCGCAAAACACACGCATCCCTGCCTTAGCAGTAGGTGAGCACTCGTTCTATTTAAGGTTCGAATTGTTTTTCCTACCCGACAACCTACCCATCTCGGGGGCCATGTAGCCCTTCTATTGACAGGTATTCCTTCGAGCTTTTAAGCAAATTATACCAGCGAGAAACCTTGGTCTATGAAATACTATAGACAGAAATACGCGATTAATTTTTTAGTGCCCTGGAAGGCATTGAGAGGTGGTTTTTAGGGCCATGAAGCATGAAATAGGGCCATGAATGAATAGGAAAGCATCCTATAAAATGATCTGGAACTTTCGACAATGATTTTTTTTTCTGATTAGGTTTTGCGGTCATTTAGTGTAACAATCCCTTATTCTATTCATTCAGAGGCCTTTCTATAAAATCCATACAAATCAAAAATGATTATTCAGACATGCGTGAATTGAAAATCCAATGCGGGAAATAGATAATTATTTAGACAATAACGCAATCTGGATATGGGAACTCTCATCAACGGTCCTAAGAACGAAGAAATCATCTTGTATAAGCGCCACACGATAGGTCGCGCTCCCTATCTATCCCTGGTTTTATCAGGCCCGGATATTTCACGCGAGCACGGAACCATCTTTCATGATGGCCAAAACTGGTATTATCAGGATACCAGTCATAACGGCACCATGGTTAACCAAAAGTTTGTAAACAGAACCACGGTGACCTTGCACCAAGGGGACGTCATCAAATTCGGACAAGCCGATACGGACGTTTGGCAACTTGCTCATGATCACCCTCCCACACCTTTCCTCCAGGCATTGGAAGGAACCCAAAGTCCTATTGAGTTAAGCCGCAATCGCTTATACCTGCGCAAACCTTACCCTTCAGTATTTTTCTTTCAAGACGATGACCTGCGTTGGGTAGTAAAATTTGAAGACCACGCTGAAACCCTCAAGCACAAATGCCTGTATACGTTTGGGGGACAAACCTGGCAGTATTACGAGAATTTTACCACCCCCCCCACCAGGAGCAATCGAGTGCTACTAGACGAAGCCCAAGTGTATTTTAAGCGGCAATCGGACACCGAGGATTGGCACGTGACGGTGGAAGCCAGAAATGTATTTCTGGACCTGGAGGTGCATGTGTACCACCGGATCTTGGCAGTACTAGCCGAGCAAATGTTAGCGGATCAGGATAGGGGAATTGCTCCCGAGGCCTGTGGTTGGATGAGCACCCAAGAGTTGCTAAACCAATTGGATCCCAATTTTGATGAAGAGCTGGATAAGTACTATATCAACACCCAAGTGTACCGGTTCCGCAAAGAAACCAAACAACATCCTTTTGGCATTTTGATTGCCAATCTGTTAGAAAGAGACAAGGATTTGTTACGATTCAACCATTCCAAAGTCCATTTTCAGCTCGTAAGCGCTTAATTCGTCTTATTACAATAGTTATTGTGCTTTAGTACTTTACTCGCTTAGCTTTCGCATTACCCTAACACAAAATCTTACCCAATTTTTTATTTATCACGGTCATACGTCATGGAAACGATTCATGCTATGCTCTGCCGTCACCTAACCCCTGATTATCAAAAAATCACCCTGCTGGGGCAAGGCAGGCAAGGCTTAATATTTAAAGCCCAACAAGTAAGTACCGGTCAGTGGATAGTCATTAAAACACCCACCGGATATCCTAAGGGCCTCTCCCAGGCCCATCGGGATCAGTTTAATGGAGAAGCAAGGCTTACTGCCAAGCTACATCACCCCCATATGATATCCATTTTGGATACTGGCATGCTACCAGACGGCTGGCCGTATCATGTATTCGAGTTCATCAAGGGCCACACCCTGTTTCACTACCTCCAAAAGGGAAACCAGCTTTCTCCCCCTACCATTCACCGATTACTTGGTCAGGTATTGGATGTGCTGGCAGCCCTACACGATCACGGCATCGTACACGGCGACCTGAAACCGAGTAACTTGATGATCGTAAAGCCCGGCACTTATCCCCATATTAAGGTAATTGATTTTGGTATTGGATACAGGTCCGAAAAACCGGGGAGTCATCCACATCAGGAGGGCACCCTAAATTACCGTCCCCCAGTGGGGTTGGTGGGTTCTTTAATAACCCCTCATTACGATTTGTATGCTTGGGGGCTATTAGTGCTGGAGTGCTTGGTGGGGGCTCCCATTGTGCCTAGCAATATCCCGGAGATCATAGAACAGCAGCAAACCCGAATAGGCCCTACTTTATTTCCTCCTTCACTACGTACACACCCCATTAATGATTTGCTAAGCTTCTTATGGCAAGGAGGTGAAGAATCCTTAACGGCAAGAAACCTACAAACCCAGTGGCAAGCATTGAAGCTACCCCGCTGGCCAAAGTCCTTCTTATCGAAGACTTATCCTACGTTGCATCCCACCCAAATTCTATTGTAGCATTGCTTTTTGTAGGGTTATTGCTGAACCATGAAAAAATTGCCTTATTTTAGATTAATACTTATAAAGTATACCCTTAGGCTCAATCCCCTATTTCCCTCGGCACAACCAACAAAGAATACACCTACACGACCTCATAAAGGGAATATTATATCCAAACGACCCGTTTTTTAGGCTGAACTAAATTTTCTTAAATCCGAAAGGGAATACGGTGAAAACTACACCTTGTATCTTTCCAATAAGCCAGCGTTTGACTCTTTACAAAGTACTATATTGGCCTTTGAGCCTTTTATCAATTCATGCAAGGAATATTAGGTTGCACCAAGTTGTTTATTCGCCTGAAACATTTTCATCGAATGATATACGTATGATATTACTAATACCGTGGAATGCCCTATAAAACCAAGGCAATGCGTCCGTTTAGTCAGTCATGAACCTCCATACTTTTCTTTCATTATCATCAAAGGAGGCTGCCTATTTTAGTAATAATCGTTGTATGGTGGAGTAGCGCCAACTGTGATATGTAAATATGCTACCAGACCAACGTCTGCCAACTGACCTGAGTAAGACATGGATTGTTTTCTGTGATACAATCCCAGAGTTCTAGGGTTACGTTGGCCTGCCGCTTTTAAAGAAAGGTAAGCCTTAGGCGCCTAGAACGGCAATTGAATACCGCTATTTCGGTAGGTCGTATTTATAGTTTATGCATAAGCATTTTTAGCAGAGTAAGCCTAAACTTGCAAAATGGTATTGGAGGAACTTCGGGTATTGGTGGTAGAAATCGATCTGTCGGTAAGCGCAAGCTTGGCCGATACGGTATCCGGCATGGGACTATCTCTGGTAGGTACGGTTCGTTCTGGAGAAGAGGCTGTGGAAATGGCTATCAATACCCAACCCCACCTCATCCTGATGGATATACAGTTAGCTGGGGACATGGACGGAATCGATGCCGCACGCGAGATTCAGTTTCGGCATGCCTGCGCGGTCATATTCCTCTCGGAAGTGGAACATGAACCCACGCTGCGTAGGCTCAACTCCATTAAATACAAATTCTACCTCCCCAAACCGATCACTCCCTTTCAGTTGCGACAAATTATTCCGCAGGTAGTCTCTCTGCTGGGCCAACCCATGCTGGACCAACAATTATTTGGTATGCCCGACCCCCTTGGTGATTCCATTTTCATCACCCATAAGAGTCAGCAAGAGAGAATCCGACTAGACGAAATCCGATACCTGAAAGCAGAACACAACCACTGCAAAGTTTACGTAAACCGAGAATCTCCTCCTTATTTTTTAGCAAGTCAACCCATGGGTGGGGTACTAGATGACATCAAAACCAAACGAGGGGGGGCTAATTTCCTCCGCATCCATAAGTCCTACGCCATCAACTTACAGCACCTTAGCCGGTGCAATGGCAACCAGGTAGTGCTGGGAGAAGACACCCTGGTGGTGGGCAAAACTTACCGTGAAGCGGTGTTCTCTGTCATCAATCCTGCCTGACACTCTCAACCGCCGGTATTCCCTATTCAAGTGCCTATATCTTGCCTTCAGCCTTTTTTGTCGCAGGGAAAATTGAAAAATATTTATTTAGATATAATTAACTAACTAAATCCATGTAAGAAACTAATGAGCCCTTCTTCATGGGGCTTTCAAAGGTTCCTTCCATAGCCATAAAACAGGTTTCTAGTCATGCCGCTACATTCAATAGATAATTACACTTCCACAAAAAACACCCGTAAAACACGTTATAACATTTTGCTAACCCTTGAGCTAAAGCAGTTTCCCAATACACAGCAGTCATCTATCCATCAGGATTTAGAGGACCGTGGATGGATTAAGGTAGCCTCCATTTCCAATGCATGGCTTGTGACTAAAATTGCCACTCACCGAAACTATGCCGTACGGGAATGCATTGTAGACCTTCAGAACTGCAAAGATCTCTTAGGGCTATCATTTCCTCTCCCTTGGGCAGCCCAAGCCGCCGCCGAAGGCCTAAAAGAGGGGCAGGTTTGATACCATGCTGGAAACGCCATGTGCAAAAAATTCCCTTCCTTCCACTTTTCTTCCGCTCACCCAAATAGCCCCCTTCAGCCGGTAAAGCCTCCGTTTCTTCGAACATAACCAAAAGCAACGGACATGAAATTTATTACCGCCCTCGCCCTTTTATTAGGCCTCTTTACTGCAAAACTTACCTTTGGCCAATCCTTCGACGTACAAGTAAGCGGCCAAGGCCAGCCTATGCTGCTCATCCCTGGCCTGGCTAGTCATGGCAGTGTATGGGACGCCACCGTGGCCCGCTATCAATCAGAATATGAATGCCACGTAGTCACCCTACCTGGCTTTGCCGGCCAACCTGCCCTGGAAGAGCTCCCCGGTGAGTTTCTCGAAGGTATTCGGGATGAGCTACTAGCCTACCTNNCTACACGCCAAAAAACTGAAAAACGTAACCGTAGTGGGCCACAGCCTGGGCGGATACATGGCGCTTTCTTTGGCCTCTACCGAACCCGAGCGTTTCGGTCAGCTGATAGTAGTGGATGGTCTCCCTTGGCTCCCCGCCGTACAAATGCCTGGGGCTACTGAAGAATCTATCAAGCCGATTGCGGAGAATATGCGCAATATGATGAACCAGCCCCGCAGTGAGACCTTTGAAGCGCAGCAGCGCATCATGATGACCAGTATGGTGACGGCTGAGGAAGATATAGAAACCTCGGTGCAGTGGAGTGTAGACAGTGACCCCGCAACGGTAGCCCAAGCCATGTACGAGCTATGGACACACGACCTGCGCGATGACATTGCGGTCATAAAAGCCCCTACTCTGGTGCTGGGCGCATGGATTGCCTACAAGGACTACGGAGCCACCCACCAAAGCGTAAAGTCTGCCTACAGCGCACAGTTTACCCAATTGGAAGGCACCGAGCTATACCTGACTGACAAAGGCAAGCACTTCATTATGTGGGACGACGAGGAGTTTTTCTTCGAGCACCTGGACCGCGTACTAGTAGCCGCCCACTAATATACCCTGTGTTCCTTTCAGGCCGTGGTGGACAGGGCGAAGGCACCGCACCCACTGCGGTCTGAAATCACCGCCTACCCTCCACGGTCACTTCTGAATACACGATTTGCTTATCTTTCCCCCGATGAAACGCTCCTGGACTTATATCCTTCTTCAACTAATCGGCTGGACCCTGTTTGGGGTCTACCTCATGGCCATGGTGTTCATCTGGGGCGAAGGCTGGGAAGGTGACCACCGCTTCATCTGGCTCAACGTAGTGATTCCGATTGTCTGTGGACTGGTCTCACACGGCATGCGGGCCTTCTACCGCCGTCAGGGCTGGGCCGAACGCCGAATCAAGTGGATATTGCCGCGTACCCTACTCGTTTCCCTGGTGTTTGCCTTCATTGCCCAGGTTATCATTCATGGCGTCATCTACGGACCCATGCGCTGGGGAGAGCTGCAAAATTTCCAGCTCGGCAGCTTCCTCATTTACACCTCCAACGTGTTCCTGATGTACTGCATTTGGTCCGCCATCTACTTTTCTGAACATGCGTTTGCCCGCAACCGGCGCGATGAGCTGGAGAAATGGAAGCTGAAGGCTGCCCTAAAGGAGGCAGAGCTGATGGCCCTGAAGGCCCAGGTAAACCCTCACTTCCTGTTCAATGCGCTCAATAACATCCGGGCACTGGTGCTGGAAGATGGTGATCGAGCACGCAACATGATTTCGCACCTTTCGGACATGCTTCGCTATTCGGTGCAGAGCAACGAACACAAACAAGTGCCCCTGCAACAAGAGCTGGACATGGTGCAAAATTACCTCACCCTGGAAGGCAACCAGTACGAGGACCGGCTACGGTATTCGCTGGAAGTATCGCCCAATACACTGGACAAGCCAGTGCCGTCAATGGCCGTACAGATATTGGTGGAGAATGCCGTGAAGCACGGAATCTCTCAGCTGCCCGGCGGAGGAGAGGTATCCATCCGCAGCCGACTGGACGGGGACCGCTTGCTGATTGAGGTAGAGAACACCGGTACCCTCAACAAGAAAAGCGAAGGCTTGGGTATCGGATTGGCCAACATTAAAGAACGGGCAAAGTTACTGTTTGGCCAGCTAGCTACCGTCTCTATTGAGGAGACACAACAACCCACGGTACGCGCACGCATTTCGCTCCCCCTAAACCCCGCTACATGAAAGCCCTCATCATAGATGATACTCGCCTGGCCCGGCAGGAGCTGAAACACTTGCTCAAAGACCTGCCCGACGTGCAGGTAGTAGGTGAAGCGGCCGAGGCCGAGGAAGCCATAGAAAAGATAGGCGAGCTACAGCCAGATTTGCTCTTTTTGGATATTCAGATGCCCGGCAAAGACGGCTTCGCGCTGCTGGAGGAGTTGGAGGACGCCCCCGAAGTTATTTTTACCACGGCGTATGACCAATATGCCCTCAAGGCCTTCGAAGTCAATGCACTGGACTACCTCACCAAACCCATTACCCAGGACCGGCTTTCGGGCGCAATAGAGAAAGTGAAGGAGCGACTGGAGACCCGTGCCGACCTGACCCAGGCCCGAAAGGTGCTCACGGAGAAGCATCAGGTGTTTGTGAAAGAAGGCGATTACGCTTGGTTTGTGCCCCTGTACAAGGTGCGCGTTTTCGAGGTGGTAGGGTCTTACTCACGGCTCTATTTTGAAGACCAGCAGCCCATGATTCACAAAAGCCTCAACTACCTGGAGGGCAAGCTGGACCCGGAAGTGTTCTTCCGGGCCAACCGCCAGCAAATTGTCAATCTGAACTGGGTAGAACGTGTGGAACCGTGGTTTAGTGGCACTATCAAGCTCTACCTGAAGGGAGGCGAAGAGGTAGAAGTATCCCGTCGGCAAAGCATCCGCTTCCGGGAACACATGAGCTTCTAACCACGGCACGAACATCTTATTGGGGGCCACATACGCCCCCTGGTAGCATTGCCTCCCCTATTCCGTCAGGATCATCCGTTTGGTATCCACCTCCTTGCCATCGGCCAGCAGGGTATACACGTACATACCCGCCGCCACCACACTGCCACTCTTCCTGTACTCTGCATGCTATACCTGAAGCCGGAATAACCGCCTCATACCATGACTATCAAACTCAACCAGCCATTGTATGAAACTAGGAACCACCACGTGGCGCCAGCTAAATACGCACAATTTAGAGGAGGCCAAAGCGGCCGCTCAACAACTGGGCATCACCCAACTATCATCGAATTTGGTCCCGGGGGTGGCGTAAAGCACCTGCTCAACCTGGACTATGAAACTATTCCTTACGAAGGAGACATCATCATTGATTACAAAGTAGCCAAGCGCACGGCAGATTCCGAGGCTGCTTTGCAGAAGATGGCTTACACTACCCATCTGGATGGCCTAATTTTTTACTGGGGCCGACGGCTTGTATCATCGGATTCGCTAGCCAATGGGTGGCGCTAGCACTCCATTCATGGGCAACCATGTACGTAGAAATGGGGGATTTATAGATTACCACGGTGGAATCGTTTCATGTAGTAGGGTAAAGTTCTAGATTCATAGACAAGCAATTAACCCTCATCAAAACTATGAACAGCGACCAAACCCCTAATGAAGAGCCTTCCCAAGTACCGGAAGAGCAAGGCCCTGGCAGCCGAAGAGAGTTCTTTAAGAAATCAGCCCTGGGACTAGGCGGACTGGCCTTGGTAAGCGGCAGCACCGCTGGCCTGGCCCAAACCACTACAGAAACGACTGACGCCGAAAGTGCCCAAGAAGACCCCACACGACCAACGGCTATTCCCTGGAACACACCGCCGGAAATTGACGTGACCAATGCCATCACGGACAAGCAGTACCTCAAGACTTTAAACAAACAAAAGTTTCTGAAATCACTGAAGCTGAACCCTTGTGTAGATTTCAGCTATCTGCCTATCCACTTGATGGTAGACGACAACATCAACGGCCAGACTCCGGCCGAACGCTCGGGGCTTTATGGCTTTAATGGTACTGTACCCGGGCCTACCCTCCGTGTCAGCGGTGATCAGGATTTGGAGATCTGTCTGTGGAACCAGCTGCCGGGTAACAATGCACCTTTCGCCTGGCGAAACGGCTCCAGGACCGTGCATGGTAATAAGCGAGTACCGGAAGGCACGCTGGATTGGCAACTACAGGAGCACCTGTACGGCCCGCACCAGCAGAACGTAACTAACCTGCATACCCACGGCTTGCACATCTCGCCCGGGGTATTCAAAGAAACGTTTCGGGAAACGGCCGAAGAGGTTCAATCAGACAATGTGCTGCTGAGGGTAGTGCCAGTAGAAGATTACGACAATCGGGCGGTAAAGGGCAAGGGTCCAACCATGAAAAGTAACGAAATCGTCGGCTTTGCCCGCTACAAGTTCAAACTGAAGATAAAAGACGAAGATCCTGATAAGGATGCAAAAGAATATCCGCACTTCTCAGGTACCCATTGGTACCATCCCCACCCACACGGAGCTACGTTTGATCAGGTAGCCGGAGGCATGGCCGGTTTCCTTCTGGTAGAAGGTAAGGTGGACCAATACCTGGCCGATACCTTTCAAAAACATGATTACCAGGAACTGCCCATGCTTCTGCAGCGGGTAATTGGTCCGGCTCCGCAAAGCCAAAACCAAGTAGCCCCTGTCAAAGGAAATCAGAAAAAAGTAAGTGTAATTAGTCCACTGGTCAACGGACAGTTTGTGGGCGACGGCAAGATCCTGCCTACGGCCGATGTGTTTGCAAATCAGGTGTTGCGTATTCGGTTACTCAACGGAAGCGTAGACGGAAATGGGTACGTCCGGTTCTTCATTCGCAAGAACTACAAACAACCTGAGCTGATCAATCCTAATCAGCCCCTGTACAAAAACAGGAAGCCGGGTGGCAAAACTCCACTAAATGCTAGTGCAGCCGCCAAGCTATGGTATAAGGACGAAGCCCACGAGGATGCACTGCCCTTACTAAACATGGCCTACGATGGTATCCAGCTAATGGATGACGAAGGGGTATACGCAGACATGGCGATAGAATGGCTTACAGTGGGTGTAGCCAATCGGGCCGACTTTCTCATTGCCATACCTGCCGACGCTAAGGAAAACGACTCGTATACCGTGTGGGCTCAGCAAATGATTGAGGCCGTGGATTCCCGAGGGAATGTCACCTACACCACAACGAATTCAGAAGATATCGATAAGGAAAAACAAGCTAATACTAGGAATGTAAAAGACATCAATACCGCTTTGGGTCAATTCGTAGTTCGAAAGCGTAAGATTGATAAAAAAGACGCCCCCTTGCCCCCACCACCTACCCGAGACGATGGTGTTTTGATGGTCGATTGGAAGGTGGAGGAATACCCTGACAACATCGTGCACCCCATTCTCAAGCCCATTTCGGATGAGGATATTCAAATAACGAGTGATGATGAGTATACTAACACCGAAATGACAGATGCTACCAACCTACAGGGAGACCCAATCCCCTGGCAGCATAAAAACAACGCGGGCAAAGTACGTGCACGGCGGTTGTTATACTCAGGCTGGGGAGATGCCAGTATTTGGGGAGCTGCCTATAGCCCCACATTGCAGGACAATGCAGGCAATCTGCTGGCTAACCCCACCGTGAAGGGCCTATTCAACGCCATGCTGATCGACGGCAAAAAATACGGTGCCGAGATCATGCAGTCAGGAGAAAAGAAGGGAGCGAGGAATTCCGAATACGGCTGGGATGCTGCCCAGCATACCATGCTGCGAGACACTGCCGAAGAATGGACAGTCTACAATTATTCCATGACTGCTTTCATGAAGAAGCTGGAAAAGGATCAGGAGGATCCTGGCAATACCGACCCTAATAATTATGTACTGGGGGTACCTGCCTATAAAAATGCCAACGGCAGCAAAATTCCTGGGTTGGACAAACACAAACAGCAAATGATGGTACGGGCGGTGCACCATCCCTTCCACATCCACCAAAACCCCTTTTACCTCACTAGTGTGCAGGATGCAGAGGGTAACGAATTGCTTCCCCTGGATAAGAATGGCAACCCTATACCCCGCTGGCAGGATACGGTCTATATACCTCATAACGGAGGGCGGGCCATTTTCCGTAGCCGTTTCCTCAATTATACGGGTCGATATGTGAACCACTGTCACCTGCTTCAACATGAAGACTGGGGCATGATGCAAGCCGTGCAGGTAGTAAGCAAGAAGGAGGAACAAGAAGTAAATTACCTACCCTTACCGCCAAAAGACACCAATCGTCAAAATATATTCCCGGGACTCTCCCTAGCTCAGATGTTTAAACTGAACGTGGGTAAGGTGAAGCAAACCTTGACTCAGGAAAGTCTGAAGATGCTTTGCTATCACAAGGATGAGAAGGATTTCTTTGATCAAAAGAAACTGACGGATTTGGAGGCCATCATTCCACCGCCACCCACACCTCCCGCAACCGATAAATACTTTCAGATGCGGTTGGCCTCAGGAGCGACCGCAAACAAGAATTTAGCTGAGATGGACAAAACCAATATGGGCAAGTTGATCATCCCGGTGCCAGAGGAGGAGGAACCCTTCCCCCAGTGGAACAACGACTTGAAGCGCGGTAATATCCGCGAGACCTAAGTGATTTTCCCCCTAATTGAAATCTGAACACGAACCCGGCTACTTGCTGGGTTCGCTGATTTTATCTGAAAATTTATAACGAACAACTCTTCTACTCGCTCACAAACCAATCAAATTCCTCCTCCAGAATTCGGTGCTTGGCCTCCTTCAGATAGTCCAGATAGGCAGCAGCCACCGGTGAGAACTTCTTCCCTTTGAGCCATACTAGTCGCCAGCGAGTAATGATCGGCAGATCGGGCGCTGACACCAAGTACAATTGCTCTTTGAGCAGCTCATTTCGGATACCGATGAGGGGCATAATGGAGTCGCCCAACCCAGCCATTACGGCCTGCTTCACCGCCTCGTTGCTAGTAAGCTCAATACGGCGGCGGTTCAGCTTGCCCATGGGGCCAAAGTGTGCCTCCATGGCGGCCCGAGTAGCAGAACCTTCCTCCCGGTAGATGAGCGGATGATCCTCGTTGCGCTCTGGTTCCCGGCTCACCAGATACAGCTTATTGTCAATCATCAGTTCCTCCTCTACCTCCACATTGTCCGGCAGTACCGATACCAGGGCGAAGTCAATCTCGTTGCGTTTGAGGCTGGCTACCACTTGCGATTTATTGGTAACATCCAGCACCAAGTCCACACCGGAATGCTGGGCCAAAAATCCGGTCAGGAAGTACGGCATTACATACTTACCCGTAGAAGCTGAGGAAATCTTCAATTTCCCGGTGAGCATTCCTCGATAGGCTTCCGTTTTGTACCGAATCGCCTCAAAGTTTTCCATGATGCTGCCCGCCATTGCCTCTATCTCTCTGCCAAAATCCGTGACATACAGCTTCCTTCCGATCACCTCGGTGAGGGGTATATCGAACTGATCCTGAAAATTTTTAAGCTGAATAGACACCGCGGGCTGGGTCATATTCAGCTCTTCCGAAGCACGTGTAACACTCTGTAAATGAGCCACTTTAAGGAATACACGAAGCTGATGGATGGTATAGTCCATAAAAAATAGTTATGCTTTCAATTTTAAATATAAATGAAAACTTATGGAAATCATCGCACACTTTTGCTGCCGAAAGAACGACTCCCACTGAAGGAGTCCAACAACACAACGCTATCACAAAAAATCAACGGTATGAACGAAAGCATACTATCACTCTGGGTACTTTCTTCACCCTTATTATTGATTCTCATCTCTTTGTATTCTAGAACCCAATCCGGGGCTTCCTGTTTAGGCATCAAGCAAGGTTTACGCCTGGCAAGTGGAGTAAATTTCCTCACGGCTACTTTGGGAGGTTTCCTGGTATGGCAATTCGGCACGGTAGACAGTCTCCGTTTGGGAGGAAGTCTAGGCCTGGAGATTCGGCTAGATACACTCAGCTTGCTTATGTTCAGTATGATTGCTGTGCTCAGCTGGGTCATCTTCCGTTTTAGCATCGGCTATCTGGAAGGAGACAATCGGCACGGCCTCTTTTTGGGCCGGATGGCGCTTACCGTTGCCAGTGTACAGTTGCTGGTATTGGCAGGCAACGCTACCCTGCTTTGGCTGGCTTGGGTAGGCACTAGTTTGGCCTTGCACCGGCTACTCGTTTTCTATCCGGGTCGTCACAAGGCACAAATGGCCGCCCGCAAGAAGTTCATCATGGCTCGCTTTGGCGACCTCTTCCTGGGCGGCGCGCTGCTACTCCTCTATGTAGGTACAGGTACTGATCAGCTGAGCGGCATTTTCGCAGCGGCCACTTCGGGCACATTGGCCGGTGGCATTCAAGAAGGTGCAGCCCTGCTGCTAGTACTGGCTGCCATCTTTAAATCAGCACAGTTCCCCACCCACAGCTGGTTGGTAGAGGTCATGGAGACTCCTACGCCGGTTTCGGCCCTGCTTCACGCGGGTTTACTCAATGCCGGCCCCTTCCTCATCACCCGCTTTGCCATAGTAATGGACGGCACCACCGTAGGTCCGGCCTTCCTAATTGTGGTGAGTGCCTTTACCGCACTCTTTGCTTCGGCAGCTTTTCTTACCCAGCCTTCTGTAAAAACGGCTTTGGGTTATTCTAGTGCCGCCCACATGGGATTCAGTCTGCTTTCGGCCGGGCTCGGAGTGTACGCCGCAGCCATGCTGCACATGGTAGCTCACTCCTTCTACAAGGCTCACTCCTTCCTGTCTTCCGGCAGTGTGATCGACCAAGTGCGCACGCAACGGGTAGCCATGCCCAAGCGCATGAAAAGCCCCGTGCGCATTGCCGCCAGTCTTTTTCTTAGCTTCGCCATCTGCTGGGGCATTGCCATGCTACTAGGGGTGTCTCCACTAGAAAACCCTGCCCTGCTGGTAGTAGGTACTTTGGTCATGCTAGGCCTTACACAGCTATTCGCTCCGGTAATGGACAGCCGCCGCAGTGGCCGGGCACTCGCCATTGCTATGGGACTATCCGCAGCAGTAGCCACCTCCTTCTTTGTGCTGGAAGGCACCATGCATCGCTACCTAGGTACGCAGGTACCGGCTCATGCCTCAGCCCCTGGCTGGATGCAAGTACTCATGTACACCGTGCTGGTTGTATTTTCCGTAGCCATCCTCTTACAGGTGCTGGCACCCACGGCCAAGGCCTACCCTTTCTGGCACCGCATGGGTATACACCTGCGCAATGGTTTCTATGCCAACAGCGTACTGGACTCTTGGTTAGGCACCTTCCGCATGGAGCAACCGCTAACGGTTCCCCAACCCAAGTTGGCCACCCCACCTTCTCAGCCCACCCCCTCTACTCCAGAAGAAGTAGCGGTATAACCCTTCCCTTTTCCTAATATTTTACGCTTCGCATGACTGATCCTAAAACTTCAGCGCACACCGGATGGTCTACTAAGACCCTAAAAACGAGCCTGGAAAAGGCGGCCAAAAAGATTGCTCCGCTATGGCCTCTGGAAAGCTTCGTGGCCGTGAATCCCTACCTGGGGTTGAGCCATCTCACCTTTCGGCAAGCCGCTCAGCGCCTATCGAAAGTAGGCGGGGGTAACATGACGTTGCCTACGGACTTTTACCTCCGTGCGCTAGAAAACGATGAGGTGCGCCGCTCGGATGTAAAGACCGTTTTGGACCGCCATGACGCAAATGACAAGCGTCGGGTAGAGAATTTCTTGTACGAAGTAAATACCGATCCTGAGGATACGACGACACTACCGGAAGTAAGCAGCCTAACGGACGTAGCCACGGCGGTGACCCGCAAAGATTGGAACCAATGGACGGTGGATCTGCTCTCTTCTTGGGCGTCGGTATATTTTGATCAGGGCCAACTGGCGTGGAATACGGCCAAAGGTGCTGGACTCTACCAGGCATGGCGTGCCGAAGCGATGGTCAATCGTACGCCCGACGTACACGGACTGCCCGGTTTCCGGCAGGTAGCCAAGGGCTTGCCGGAAGATCCGATGCAAGCCGCCCAATTTGCCCTCAAGGTACTGGGCCTCCCTTCTGTAGGTATCGATTTGTACTTGCACCGTTTGCAAACCCGAATCATGGGCTGGAGCTCATACGCAGGTTATTTGGACTGGCAGGCGGGGCTCTATGAGCGATCGGAAGGTACGGCACAGATAGAATGGCTTACCGTGCTGCTTTGCGTGGAGGCACTACTGCTCCAAAGCATGGCCCACACCGAGGTACCCACAGAATGGGAGGCCCTGCGGGTACGTTTGATGCACTTGGCCGTAGAAGAAAGTGTGGATTTGGCCCTTTCTGAGCGCTTGGTACTGCAAGAGGCTTACGACCTGGCGGCCCAACGCAAGATCATAGAGCAATTCCCCGCCGAAATTCCACTGAACCGATCCATCCTTCCCAAGGCACAGGCCGTCTTCTGTATCGACGTGCGGTCGGAAGTGTACCGCCGTCACCTGGAGCAAGCCTCTCCTGATATGGAAACCCTGGGTTTTGCGGGCTTCTTCGCCTTTCCCATAAAATACCAACCCATAGGCCACAGCCACGGACGGGCGCAATGTCCCGTGCTATTGCCTGCAGGGCCTACGGTGCAGGAAACGCTGGCCGACCCTATAGCTAACGAGAAGGCCACACAACGCCGTACTGTGTTGCAGCACGTAGGAAAAGCCTGGAAGGGCTTCAAGAAAAGCGCTGTATCCTGCTTTGGCTACGTGTCACCCGTTGGCCTTTCTTTCCTGCCCAAGCTGATTACCGATTCGCTGGGTGTGACCCGACCGGTAGCCCATCCGGACCGCCAGGGGCTGACTCGCCACGAGCATCACCACAAAACGGTAGATCTGGATTCAGCAGCCGGCATACCTTTCGACCAGCAGGTAGGGCTGGCACAAAATGCACTAAAGGCCATGTCACTCACCGAAGATTTTGCCCGTTTGGTGCTCATCGTTGGCCACGGGGCTAACACGGTTAACAATCCTCACGCCTCAGGGCTGGACTGTGGGG
>DMST01000282.1:30188-35285 GCA_003454975.1 Cytophagales bacterium
AGCGTAGCGGCTACCGTATTGAACAATCCGCTGGTACGCGATCAGCTCAGCTACCGGGGCATCAACGTGCCCGATACTACCTGGTTCCTGGCTTGCCAGCACGACACGACTACCGACGAGGTATCGGTCTTTGAGCAGGAATTAGTGCCTCCCTCCCATCAGGAAGATCTGGCCGAGGTACAAGGCTGGCTAGAGGAGGCGGGCCGCAACGCTCACGCGGAGCGAGCCATCCGGATGGGGATTGATAAAAATGCCGACCGGGCAGTGAAGGCCCGCAGTAAAGACTGGGCCCAGGTACGCCCTGAATGGGGGCTGGCCGGTTGCCATGCCTTTGTGGTAGCACCGCGTAAGCGCACCTACGGCCTCAACATGGGCGGCAAGTCCTTCTTGCACTCCTACCGCTGGCAGCAGGACGAAGGGTTCAAGGTACTGGAGCTCATCATGACGGCCCCTATGATTGTGACTAGCTGGATCAACTTGCAGTATTATGCCTCTACGGTAGACAACCAACGCTACGGTGCGGGCAATAAAACACTGCACAACGTGACTGCCGGGCTTGGCGTGCTGGAGGGCAGCGCCGGAGACCTACGCACTGGACTTCCTTGGCAGTCAGTACACGATGGCAAAACCTTCCAACACACACCGGTGCGGCTCAACGTCATCATTGAGGCCCCTACCCACGCTATGACGGACATATTGGAACGCCACCCCGACGTGCGGCAGCTACTCGACAACGAGTGGATCTTCCTCTGGGCCATGAATGATGAGGGCCGCGTAGCGCATCGCTATCGAGGATCGCTGGAGTGGGAGCCGGTCACTGAAATGACACATGCTTAGCATTCACCCATTGTATTGGCGTCTCAACCCTAATAATTCCTTGCTTAGTTGTTAGTGTGACTTATCAAAATTAGTAACAAGTTATCTTCTTTCATTCAGAAAGCTCAATGTCCCTGGCGTTGAGCTTTTTCATTTTTCTGCCAAAACGAAGGGGTATCTAGTAATTTCCTTTTTTAGTATGGATTTAAACTGCTCAAATTTGAAATCCGGATTGATTGGCTTTAAGCAAAATAGCATTATTAAATTTAAGTATTAAACCTTATTGGTTTTTTAATACGCTAAGAATATTATTGTAGAGATAATAATCAATGCCCTAACATGAAGCATCTTCTGGACCCAAGAATATTATTCTTATTAATAGTATTTTTCTCCAACTGCCAATCCGAAGCAACACCTCAGATTGAGCTTAGATATTTAGACGGACTTCTTACGGATTCTTTCCAAACTATACGGTTAATATCCCTCGAAGAGATGAATCAAATGACTGCCGATGAGATGAACCGTAGGTCTGATGCTATTGACAAAGAAATCAAGTCAGAAATAGAGCAGTTGGAAGAAAATGGATTAATTCCGGAAGGTTATGAAGTGAGCTATTCTATTGGGGTGGAAGACAATTATCTAGTCCTTCAAAATTGTAACTTTTATATCAAGGGTACTCGTAATCGCGGATACAAAGGCCTGCGCTTTCCTCCTGGTGAGATGTGATTTTCATGAATTGAGGACTGTCATGATTCATTGATAGAAAACTGATAATCATTTTTTCTAACCATACTCCTGGAATCTCAGGAGATGAGAACTCATTGCGCCCCATGAGGAATTCACTTAAATCCTTATTTATATTAACCAGTTTTCTTTTGCTAGCAAACTGTGCAACAGAAACCCCCATTCCAAACTCTGAAATTAAATTTCTGGGAGGATTACTGGAAAATAAGGTTAGTCCGCAAGCTTATGCTTCAATAAGTGATCTAGAACCTAACGCCCTAAGCGAGGTGATCTTCAAGTTTGGAAAACAACTTGAGAAAGAAGCCCATTCGCTTTTAATAACAAAACCAAATCTAGAAGGTGCCCATATTGCATATCACATTGGCATCGAAAACGGAAAATTAATGCTATTAAATGCTCGCATTGAGTTTAATAGTTCTACTTCCAGTCGAAAGTTAGACTACGAATGTCCCGATTATACTGATAGATCGATAACAAGTACCGAAACATGTGATGATTTACTGTGCGTTGCCCAACAGTTAGCCTTCTCTGCTGATGGCCCGGCAGGCACTTGTAGCTCTGCTGACTATGGAAAACTAGATTCGGGAAAATGGAAAGTTTGTTTTTACTCATGCTAAAAAAGGCAATAACATGAAGTCAATTATCATTTATAGCATTTCATTAATGATTGGGAGCATCATCTTCTCTTGCCAAAAGGAGGAGGTATTAGCAGATCAGGAGAATTTATTTGAAGGGGTAATAGGAGGCACCTGGGAACCCGTAGTGTTGGGAATTTTTAACACTGAAAATGGATCGATAAACCGCCATACCATAATTCAGCTAGGCTTAATGCGCATTGAAAGCGACCTAACCTCTATGCATTTGCAAGGCCGTTTTCCAAAAGAGGTCAACATCTCCTATTCATTAACTATTAATACTAAAAATCTCATTTTATCGAATGCAAATCTTGTAACAGGACCATCAGTTAAGAGCAGAAAGCAAAATAGACAAGCAGATGATTTCTTGTATTTTGCCTGTGGTCCTGCCGCTTATAGAGTAGTACATTGCCCTGACATTCAATGCATTACGAAAGAACTAGAGTTTTCAGTGGCAGGATGTGGTGCTGGATCAGTTGATATAATTAATATAGGTGGAGCTGGATATCGCTTATGCTTTTTTGACGTTTGTTAAGTAATCCAAAATCCATATTTAGAATTAATCAAACGCTTGCGGCTTTCCATATACCCCAGGAATCCTAATTTGTAAGTTTTAGGGAGTGTCGCCCATTCCCATGGCAGATTTATTCGATAGGGTATCCAGTAAACTATAGAAAACTCCCTTTGACTAAATATTTAAAACTTGAAACAAATTCTTGAGGCATTTAAGGGGCTAGCTTGTATTTTAATAGCACGGGTTGCCTATATTTTCTACTCTTTGCACCTGTTGCAATATGACCTCACCTAACAAAAACCAGTACGTAGATCGGCTACAGCGGACAGTCCGCTTGCTCATCATCGCCAGCGTGGTGCTCACAGTCACCTTTTTTGCCGCAGGCATATTCTTCAATTCCACCCAGCGGTATCTTCGGACAGATTTACAGAACCAACTAGACAGCCTAACCGAGGCCTTTTCTGGTGCCCAACAGCAAATGGTATGGGATACGCTGGATACGGCAGACACCAGTTATTTCCGGGTCGATTGCGAATACCGCGTCTTGGTCACGGACCCCGGCTTTGCGAAGGGCACGCATTTTATGCCCACCTATGTTAATCAAACCAAGCTGGTATCGCGAGGGCAGGAAGGACGGCTACTTGAGGTAAAGGCGGGCCTGAAAGGACTAGCTAACTATAAAAACTACGAGCACGACCCCATTACTAATCAGCAGACTGCCGTGCAGGTGCTGTGCCGCTGTCCGCGGGCAACGAAATAGAATACCTAGATTTTCGTAGTACGCGAGTCTGGAAGGGGGCACGATGGCTGCTGGGTAGGAAAATAGTTGAATGATGCGTTTTGTAAAATGGTTGGCCGCGGGTTTTGTCCCCGCCCATTAGTACTCGGAAGGGAATCGGCAGCCCCCACGATGAGCGCAGAGCGCTTTTTCTAAAATATAGACCAAGTCTGCGAACTACTTGAGGCCCGCCACGGCTGCGACTCTACGTTGAGCAAGTCATTCTTCCCAAAACCCTTTTGGAAACAACTCCCTTCCCCACGGACTTTGAGCACTACAAGAACTGCCGGATCGGGGAAAAGGCGAAGTTCGGGGTTCGAAACATCGAGCCTCGAACTTCGGCCGTGTATCTGCCATTATCAGATTACTCTGCCCTCAAGCTCTTCACGGGATTTACCTTGGCGGCCCGCAGGGTATGGTAACTAATGACGAGCAGGGCCACGGCAATAGAGATAACACCGCTCAGCAGGAACATGCCCACGCCCAGGCGGATCTGGTAGGCAAAACCGCTGAGCCAGTCTTGCATGAGCCAGAAGGTAACGGGAATGGAGAGGACGATGCCCAAGGCCAGCTGCCAGGAAAAGCTACGCGCCAGCAGGCCAAAAATGGCCGTTTCGGAAGCACCGATCACCTTGCGGATGCCAATCTCCTTTATGCGACTGTTGATGACCAATACGGTGAGTCCCAGCAGGCCCAGGCTGGCGATGATGATGGCGAGTATCGTGGCTACCATCACCAGGCGGTTCATGCGCTCGTCGCTGGCATACTGCGCCCGGATGTTCTCCTCCACGAACTCAAAGTTGAGGTCTTCTTCAGGAAAAGCCTTTTGCCACTCCGCATCCAGAATGGTTTTCACGTTGGATAGTTGGCTGCCCGTGTACCGAAATACCAGCTTAGGGATGGGCGAATCCTGAAAATTCATGTCAGAGATGCCGGAGAAGGGAATCATCACGTTCTGAGTGATGACCAGCGGCTCTACACTGGTATGCAGCGAAGCGAAATGGAAGTCCTCGACCACCCCAATTACGGTGTGATCGATAAAATCTTGCCCAGGTAACCGTGCGCCGATGGGATCGGCAAAGCCAAAATAGTCTACCGCAGCCTGATTGAGCAGGATGCCTGTTTGGCGGTGGGCTTCGCTTTCCGGATCAAAGGCAGTGCCCTCGGTCACTTTGATGTTGAAGGTGTTGAGAAAGGCCGGGTCTACCATCAGCATGCGAAACTCCCGGAAAGTAGACGATTCGTCGGTGAAGGAGAGCCTGGCCCAGCCGGGAGTACCTACTACGTGGGTAGCCAAGCCAGCATCTTGCACTTCCGCGTAGGACTGCAACTGCTCGCGCAGTAAGGCACCTTTTTCCATGGCAGATCCAAACACATCGGCAATACCGTTGGCGGCGGGGTCGGCGTACAGCGGTACGGCCACCGTAGCATTGTACTGGAAACCCAAATCTTTGGTACGCAAGAAGTTGAGCTGCTGGCGCATAATGAGGGTACTGCTGATGAGGAACACGGTAACCACAAACTGGAATACCATGAGGCCCTTGCGCACGTAGTGGTTGCGGTTGGGCTGGCTGTTGCCTTTTAAGATAGAAGTGATGCGCAGGCGGGCC
>DMST01000282.1:35352-38138 GCA_003454975.1 Cytophagales bacterium
TGCACCATGGCGGGGTAGCCACCGCTGGTGATGCCGATTACTAATACCAAGCCTGCATACAGCAGCAAGTGCCAGGGCTCAAAACCGAGCTGTACCTGTGCCTGGGTGAGGTCATTGAACACGGGCACCAGCGCATAGGCCAGCCCCAGCCCCAGCAGAAGTGCAAAAAAGGCAATGAGTATGCTCTCGGTGAGGTACTGCTGCAGAAGGGAGATTTTAAAGGCACCCATCACTTTGCGGATGCCTACCTCTTTGCTGCGCTTGAGTGACTGCCCTACGGACAGGGTGGTGTAGTTGATGCTGGCAATGACCAATACCAACAGGGAAATCACGGCCAGAATGTAGACGTAATCCCGGTTGCCCACGGCAGCAATGCCGGAAGGAACGTCGGGGTTGAGGTGGATGTCAGTCAGTGGCTGAAACTTGAGCTGGTACACACCCGGGTCGGCGGCATCGCCCAGGTAGCCCTGCACCACCTCGTCTACCTGTTCTTCTATGGTGGCAATGTCGGACTGCTCATTGAGCAATACGAAGGACTCTACACTTACACTAAACCAAGCCTGCAGGCGGCGTTCGCCTACCATCCGGGGATTGTTGGCGTTGGAAATGGCCATGTCGAACTGGAAGCTGGAGTTCTGTGGAAAGTCATCATAAACGGCTGCCACACGAAAGTCGAATACTTCCTCGTCTAGCTGAATGCCCATGGTTTGCCCGATGGGGTCCTGCTGACCAAAGTACTTTTGGGCATAGGCCGCAGAGAGCACCACTTGGTTTTGGTCCTTAAGCGGGTTCTCGGGGTCGCCCGATAGGATGGGGAAATCAAATACGGTGAAGAATTCCGGACTGATGGTGGCTATCTGTTCGTCGGTACGGTCCTCGCCGTAGCCCACCAAATAGTTGTCCCGGCCATACTGGATGGCCGTTTCCACCTCGGTAAAGTTATCTTCTAGAAAGGTCTCAAAGATGTAGGGTGTGGTGCCGTTCCTGAACACCTTGTCGCCACCGTAGTCCTCTAGCAGCCATACCCGGTAAATGCGGTCTTTTTTCTCATGGAAGGCATCGAAGGTGAGCTCTTGCTTCACAAAGAAGCCCATGAGCAGAAAGCAGGCGAACCCTATAGCGAGTCCTCCCAGGCTGAGGCTGGTGTTGAAACCATCGCGCCACAGTACCCTAAATGCGATTTTGAAGTTGTTGCGTGTCATCATAAATCTTGAGTTTTTGTATTGAGGTCGGCGGATGACATCGTAGCGCAAGGAGCGCAACACGTACCAGCCAAACAGAAAGCGACCCTTGCGCATTTGGCCATTGGCGCAATGGGCCTCGAAAATTTCGTACAGATCGCCCTGTAGGTCTTCCAGTAGCTCTGGCCGGCAAAACCAAGCCAGAAAGCGGTTGGCCCAGCGGGGCGGTGATGGTAGGGTGCTCACGCGATGGAGAAGGTAAGCTTGGGCATCTTGTGGTATAGCGAAAGGCGCACGGCCATCACATCTTCCAGCACCTGCCGCCCTTCCTGGGTCAGGTTAAAGTATCGCTTGCGACGGCCGCCCCGCTCCTGCGTGGCCCCGCCCATGGTGCTTTTCACGTAGCCCTTTTTCTCTAGCCGGCGCAGCACCGAATGGATCGCCGTGACGTCAATCAGGCGCCGTGAGCTCTCCTTGATCACCTCCACAATGGCTACCGCGTAGGCACCCTCCTGGTACAGGGAGCCCACGGCCAGCAGCACCAATTCCTCTAGTTCTCCTATCTGGTTCCCCTTCATAAGCAAGCAGATCATTATTTGTACAAACATACAACTAATATTATTTGTTGTACAAAACAACAAGTAAATTTTGCACCAACCTGGTTGGGTTGGAGAGGGGAATAAACCTGGTGAGATAACAGCAGCTAGAAAGTCTCAATAGCCGTTTAGTGCCTGAGTAGACTCAGAAGAGCAATTTTCTCCATCGGAAATAGTCTGATTAAGAACCCGAAAATAGGACGTATCTCAATATCTGATCTGACAAATTGGCCTATTTTTTCTTCTGCTCCAGGTGCTCATTAAAAATCGCGTTATTGCCAATCAAAATCACCAAAAACAGGGTACATGGCGCTTCCCAGTTGGCCAATCCTTCCCTGTAAGCTACTTCCATTCTATTCTTCCACCGAGTTATTTGCCCTTTTTTCACGGTATCTGACATTTTAATAATATGAGCCGCAGCCTCGCTATTTTCCTCTATTTGAATTCTGGCTAGCAACCTGGCACCACCGTATTGATTGGCCCTTTTTCCGTTCGTTAATTGATCTAGTGCGCTGTTTATATTGACACTTACCTGACGAAACTTTCCACCCACCACTTTATTCTCTCCTGCTTTAGTGATATTATTGGAATCATCTCTTTCCAATGCATCGGGCTCACTCACATCATCAATCCCGAATCCTACTCTTGCCGCTTCTTCCTTAGACATTCCTGAATTGAGTAAACTCTTCACTAAATTCCACTCGTCTAGTTTTCTTAGGCCTGCAAAATAGGTATCCTTACCCCACTGATCTGAACCATACAATGAGACATCCTTCTTCTCTGCTCCTCCAGCATCAGCAATGTCTTGTGTTGTTTCCTTTAAATCATTTGCCAACATATCTAACCCACCGGGCACTTTAAACAGCTGTATGGGCCCCCTCATGGCAAAGGAAGGCGAAGCCTTAGGCTGGAGGGTGGGTTTTACGCGGCCCTGCTTTTGCTGCACCACGTGCCAGGCCTCGTGGGGCAAGTGCTTTTGCTGGCCGGGAGCCAGGTGGATGTCCGTGCC
>DMST01000074.1:0-4735 GCA_003454975.1 Cytophagales bacterium
GCTCTCCCTCCAAGTCCGAGCCATTGCTGTAGCCTGCCCTTACCGGGCTTTCCGTACCGATCCCTGGTGCGGTAGTGACGAAAACAACTCCTATTACTTACGCCTTTCCTGCCCCAGAGAGTCGTTTTCGCCAGAGTCACGCCACACCTGTCCAATCTTCAATCGGCCAGATTTGGCCGCCTATTGAATGTTATTAACTTTCTTGGGGTGGTTTTCCAGACATGCCACGGCACAAAACCCACAAAAAGCAGTACAAATACATGACCAAACAATGATAACCGAGGGTAAACCCTGAAATGCTGACTAACACTCGCATCATTTCATCATCTATTTGTACTGGAATTCCTCAATTTGCCTTTCTCATCCAAACCTTGCATATAGCGAATGCGGGTCACCCAAGTTGTTTTTTAAACCTGGGAGACCATGCCATTGTCTGACAACACCATCATTGTCCTAATCGCCGCTCTGCTGTTGGCTCCGCTCAGTTTGGCCGGAGCGGTTCATATCATCATCCGGGCACGTAAGAAATCCTTTCGTAAGCACAAAAATGACCGCTGGGATTGAAGCGGTCGGCAACCGTTCTCTTCCCTCCCCAGAGGGCTTCACCGGGAACCATTGCCCGCCGCCGTGTGACTGCCAAACCGCCGCCGCCCAAGGCGTCCGGAATTGGCTTTTTTACATCTGTCCGAGCCACAAAAAGATTCGCGGATTCATCAGTTCCGGGACCCCGACCTTCCCCCGGAGGCCAAAACGACTTTTCCGGTAGGCCTCCATTTCCGCCACTGCAATCGTCCAGAACTTCTGGTACCCCATAAACTCCGACGGCCATTTGGCCCGGAGTTCCGCTTCTGCTAGCGCCGCTGGTACCAACCCCGTAGTATAGACCACCTGCCCCTTCTTAATCACCGTAAACGCCATCTGCTGCTGGCCATTCCCGCCGTCATGAAGGAAAGTCAGGCGGTAGAGTTTCGCGCCCATAGTCACCCAAAAGGTCTTGTATTTCCGGTAAGTCGGGCGGGTCCCCTCGGCAAATTCAAAGTTCTCGCCGACGTGGTGAATACGCGTCACGTCACCTTCCATTTGCCGATGGTACCAAGACTGCGCCACGGTCATGTTCGGCAGGACGAAGAAGAAAAGTAGGAGATATTTCATGTTGTGAAAGGGTTAGAGGTGTCCGTCCCAGAGCGGGAACCAGGGGCGTTGGAGGCTTCGAATGCTGGGGGTATACGGCAATCTCCGGAGCTGCTGATAGCTCTCGGTCCCACGCTGAACTGTGTTCCAAAAGCTTCGATAGCTCAGAAACTCTTGGGGCCACACGCGCTCCATTTCTTCGCTGCCCGGGATGTCCCAGTTCACTTCCTTGAAGATAGTTTTCTGGTTCGGCTGGCCCCAGTGCTCCACCACGAAAAAGTGCATCTTCGGCCATTTACCTTCGGTTTTTTGGACCCCATACCACCAGTACACCCGCCCTCGAGACTTGATCAGGTACTGCTTACTTCGGTAGCCCTTTTCGTTGGTGGACTCCAGCATTTCAAAGTATTGCCCATTGATGACATTATCGTAATGAATCCGGACGGTGGTCCCTGCACTAGGGGTGAGGTAGTGTGACTGCGACCAACCGAACGCCGGGCTGATCGCCACCAGAGCGAGGCACAAGAGATACTTCATATCTGAGTGTTTTTTGAAAATGTTACTTAAAAGTAGTATCTAAAAGGGAGTAACGCAAAGAGGGGAAACCGATTTCCTTTGGCCCCATGGCAGAGGAATCGAAAAGTCTAGACCCACGGTTAAAGCAAATCGGGGAGCGGCTTCAAGAGCTTAGAAAAGCCAAGGGATACACGAATTATGAGCAGTTCGCTTTTGAGGCCGGGATCGCGCGGGCGCAGTACTACCGTTATGAGCAGGGGCAGGATTTACGGATTTCGAGCTTGCTGAAAGTCCTAGATGCTCTGGAAATCACGCCTGGGGAGTTTTTTAGCCCGTTACCGAACCTCTGAATCTGGACAATTAATGGACTGTGGGAAAATATTTTTTTCTTTTTTGAAGAAATACTCTTGATCATTCATTGTGTTTCAGCGAAACCTTACTTTAGTTTCACGAAAAGATTTATCCTGTTCACGAACTTCGTTTCCAGATTCACAGGCAAAATGTGGTTTTAAACGACCAAAAACGCCATTTGCTTCCCTGCTGAGAAAATATTAACTAGCTAGCAGCGGGTCACCCCAAAACTAAATGCGGTGATCTATGCTTTCCACTCTTAATTCTTCACAACAGTTTCTGCTTTTGCTTATTGCCCTGATCGGAGGCATAGTACTTCTTCTGGTTATAGTAATGGCTTTTGCGGCCTATGTACTCGCCAGAGCCTCTTTTATCCGCGCCAAAGCCGACCAACTTCGCCTTGCCCCACGTCCCTCTCAGCATAAGAACTAGTCCCTGCCCCAGCGCCAATCGTGGTGGTCCCGGATCAAACGCTGGCTGTTTCCGCCACCGGAGGATTCGGGGTGAGGTGCAGTGGATTACATCGCAAGCGTTGCGGTGATCGCCCCAAAGGTCAGTAACCCAGTCCGACCCGTCAAGGATTTGCCTTCCGATGGAAGTTCCTCCTTGACCTTAGTCGGCCTTGCGGGTTACCCAAGACCGGAGCGTTCACTAACGCTTTTTCCGATGACACAGCCCCAATCCTTCTCCGAATTCCTCCGCCGCATTGCCGATACCGAACCAGGCACCATCCGGTCCCAGGTCGCCTTTGACGCATTGGATGCTGATGATCCTGCCGTCTATTTCCAGGACGTTATGCACCACGGGTGCGTCTCTGGCGTGGTGCCTGGTCTGGTGTACTACACCGATACCCATACCTTCTTCGATGCCCACTATGAGGAGATCGAAGAGCTACGTTACGCAGCAGAGGAGGAATTTGGGCTGCCTCTACAACCGCAGGGCGACCTCAAAAACTGGTTCGCTTGGTGGGCCTATGAAACAGTGGTGGCGCAGTTGTGGGCAGAAATGAGATGACTTTTCTTAAGAATTCTACCCCCGGAGTACTTTCTTTTCGCCTTTCCCTTTTGGTTATACGTAATAAATACTAATTTAATAGTAATCAAAACTATCCCTTTATGCTTCGCAGGTTTTTCAAAAAATCATTGGCTCATATAAAAACCCATACTACGTTATACATTCTGACTGTTGGGTTTCTTTCACTTATTTTTACCGTCTTTTCTACTATTCTTTCTAACCATTATGCTAGAACGAATTTCTACAAGGATCTTATTGAGGATAATGAGAACTACGCTAGATTGGTTGATCAATCACGTGACCTTAATGATGATCTTATCGAAACAAATGAGCTTATTCAAAAACAAAACGAGGACTGTAGTGGACGAAATGCAAAGTTGGAAAAGGATAGAGACTCCCTAAATACGGAACGACAAACACTTTATATTCAACTTCGAAGAAAAAACGATACCATTGGAGTCCTAAAGCTAGAGGTAAAGGAGCTTGAAGTAGCCTTAGTTAACGCAGAAAATAGCAACGAATTAGAGAGAACTAGGCTTACAAATGAGCTGGAAACCAAGAGACGGCGAATATCCAACTTAGAAAACCAGGTGAACACTGGTCAACTCAGAATTGTTGAATTAGAGGATCAACTAGTGGCTGTTGAGGAGGCATTCCAAATCCGAGATAGTATTCGGATTGCGGAAGTAGGGGTACTTGAAAAGAAAATTGAAGATCTCCAAGCCACTAACTCAAACCTTACGGGGTATAAAATTGCAGCTCAACAATATCAACAAATTTGGAATCGGATTGATCAAGCAGAGTCCATTAAACAATTACGCTCCGTAAGACGAACTCACCTACTAAATCTCGCTAAAACTGACCTAGTTGACCTCAATAATAATCCCAACCTGAATTTAAATTTCGATGCCCAAATCGAGTTTGTAGATCGTCTAATTGAAGATGCTGAACCAAATCTTTTTACGAGAATATTTAATCGGCCTGCAATGGACACAACAGGATTTAGCGACCTTTAAAATTTAATCTCTCCCTCTCCACCATCAACAAATCATAAGCCTGCTGAAGCTTCTCAGATCGATGGTAACCATCCACGGCACACACGGCGTCTATGGCGATATCAAGCATTCTGAGAGTCAGGGGATGAGGTTTCTGGGATGGCATTCCAAAATCGGACAACTGTACCGTTGTCCCTCATAGCATCGCCGTAGGGATGACCACGAGACGGCCAGTTGCCCGGCTTTATGGTCAAATCCTACACTATGGAATATGAAACTATGAGGGACTTTATCTTTCTAGAGAATTCTCAATCTACAGTCAACCACAAAATTCTTTTCTCACTCAGCCATGCCTCATGCTATCCCTGCGACTGAATCAAACGCAAATAGCTATGACAGTTGTCACCAGTTTGTGGTCTTGGATACCCCCAGACGACGCCACCAAAGAAGATGATTTCTATTTCGATGGTCTTATCCAAGCCAGTGATGGGGTCCGTGAGGTCTTTTCCGATGTTGATCGTTTCAGCCTGATTGGGCTCATTCAGACCATCGCCAAGGAGTGTGAGGGCCTCGCCGCTCACCAAAAGTTCCGCCATGATCCGACTGGGCGCATCGTCTGGGTTCGGCACCATCTGAGCCGTACTCAGCGAGATAATCCCGCTCTCGATAGCGCCATGAAAATCATGCGTGATGTGGTGTCTCTCTATTTCCCCTCAGAGCTCTAAGGT
>DMST01000074.1:4779-7162 GCA_003454975.1 Cytophagales bacterium
GGAGCTTTTTTTGACCATAGATGGTTATCTATATTGAATAAGTGTATTAACGTAAAAGCTTTTCTACTATTTCCTTATGGACACCCCTCTATTTTCTGCCGATCAGTCAAATATTCCTGTAGATCAGGACGCCTTTCAACGGTATCCCTTTGCCAAAGGGGTGGCGAATACCATCCAAAATATCCATGTGGAAGACTCCTTTGTGCTTGGGATTTACGGCCGTTGGGGAGAAGGGAAATCTACAGTGCTTCATTTTGTAATGGAGGAGCTTAAGAACCAAGAGAACCACCTAGTGGTCGAATTTAATCCCTGGATTTTTGCCGATGAGGGATCTTTTATGTCCGGCCTTTTATCCCTTCTCGCTGAAGAACTAGAAGTTAAGGTCAGAGGTAAGGAGGTAGCTAAAGCCCTACAAGACTATGCCGGAATCATAGGAGGGGTTGGAAAAACTTTTGGGATAGGCTCCCAGAACGCCGTGGCAAATGTTGGAGAAAAGGTTGGGGAATTTCATCTAAAGCGACTCAAACGGAAAATTGGCGAGGCACTAATTTCATCAAAAAAGAAGTTGGTAATTATTATCGACGATATTGATCGATTGCCCTCATCCCAAATCCACGAAGTCTTCCGATTGGTTAAAGCCGTTGCCGACTTTAAAAATACCCGTTATGTTCTGTCTTTCGATGATGATGTGGTGGCCAGAGCTTTAGATGAAATTTATTCTGAGAAGGGGCATTCGTACCTAGAAAAGGTGGTACAGCTTCCCCTTCCCTTACCAAAAATCCGCCAAGTCGATCTTCTCAATTTCTTTAAACAGAAAGCCTACTCGATACTCCAAGCCAATAGCATTGACCCTGAGACCCAAAAGGGTGGATGTTTTTTTCGTACCCTCGACACTCAGTTCTCGGTTTGGTTGGAGACCCCACGCTCAGCTGTTCGGTTCGCGAATACGCTGTCGTTTTCTTTACCGCTAGTCAAGGATGAGATAAACATCCAAGACCTGCTTCTGATTGAAACTATCAAAATTCTCTTCCCAGACTTGTATGCTTTTCTACGGAAATATGCCTTAGCCTTAACGAAGCGAACGGCAAAAAACTTGTTGGCATTTGGAATGGATGAAGACTCGAATCCTTCTCAGCCCTTAGCGGCATTTTTAAGTGATCTCCCTGAGCAAAGAAAGACTCTTTATCAGGCCTTAATACATGAATTGTTTCCTATTTCGGATCCGTTGGGCATGACCGATACCTATCTCGACAATCTTTGGCAAGGTCTCTATCAGCAGAAACGTATTGGGTCGGATAACTACGTTGAACGATACTTCACCTATTCCCTTTCTCAAAGTGAACTCTCAGATGTTGAGTTTAATGCAGTGATCCAGGATCTTATTCATGAAGATCATTCTAATCCAAAACAAACACCGCGCATTGTGGAGGTGGATTCCCAAGCATTCTTTTTCAAGCTCCAGGTCTTGTTTAGCCAATATTCCGAAACTGAAATTTTCCAGATAGCCGAAAAGCTCAGCAATATTCAGGGATACTATGATAATCCCGAGAAGGATCTCTGGAAGCCAGAAGTTTTAGATGTTTTTACCAACATTATGATTGAAGCTCTTTGGAAAACGCCAGAAGAAAATCGGCAAGAATTAGGCTTACTATTGTTTCAAACACTTCAACCTATTGTTGTGGCGTTTAGGCTTCTTGATCGCTTTGAAGACACCTCCTATAGCAGGCAGATTATTAAACCAGACGGGCTTTTAGCATTGCGGCAAACACTGACAATACGAGCAGAAAGAGAACTTATCCCTACTGAAGTGGTACAGGTATTCCCGTCTCGACTATTCATTCAATACTTAGCTCTCCTAAAGGAGAATGACAGCGGTGCCTATCTAGAAAACATCATGTCCCTTCTACAGCAAGATTCTCGCTTTCTCAAGAGGTTCTTCTATACCTTCCAGGCCCAGATTACTAGCACTGCCCACAGCAAATCCTATCCCGCCCCACTCTCGAAAGCTGGATTCGACAACCTATCCAAATACGTGGATATAAAAGCTTTTGGTAGCCTTATCTGGAAACACTGGGGAGATTTGAGTGATCATAAACCAACAGATAGACACGACCCTCAAACCGAAGAAGTCCTCATTAGGACTTTTCAGCGGTTCTGGAAGGATCTGCCCCAAGAACTATAGGGTACACTCTCCTTCCCCTCAGAACTCTGAGGCCCTCCCTGCCGCCATCGGTGGGGAGTTTTTTGGGATCCATAAACGGGCTTTTGTGATCGCCCCAAAGGTCAGCCACCCGGCCGATCCGGCAAGGATTTGCCTGCGTTGCAGTTCCTCCTTGACCGGACTTCGTCCTGTGGGCGGCCAGATGACCCGGGCGTATCACTC
>DMST01000492.1:0-11653 GCA_003454975.1 Cytophagales bacterium
AGAATACCCATGATGGCGAGTGAGGCACCGGCATAGGCAGGATTGATGGCAAACATGAGGTACACACACAATACGGCACCTACCAGGGAAATGAGCCACCGTGAACGGAAGGCGGGTCGGTAGCTGGGATCGGCCGCAAAATGCTGAAAAAACGAGATGGCACAGATGGCACCGTACGTCACCATAAAAAACATAGTGATGACCTCGGCCACGGCGTTCACGTCTCCAATGACCACAAAAACCAAGGCAATGAGCAAGCTGACGATGGTAGCCGGAATAGGCTCACCATGTTTGTTTTTCTTCACCAGCATGGTATTGAAGCCAGGAGTGAAGATGCCGTCCTTGCCCAGTGCTTCCAGCGTGCGAGGCGCCACCAGAATGGAACCTAGAGTGGACGAAAGCGTAGCGGCCGCTAAACCAATGGGGATGATGGGGCCCCAGATGGCAATCTCGGACATAATGAGGTAGTCCGTAGCCAACTCCTGAGGGCTGGCTGCAAGGTGCAGCTTGAAGGCAATGGTGACGTAGATGAGCATGCCCACCACGGTAGCCCACAAGGTACCCCGGGGTATGGAGGATTTAGGATCGCGAAGATCACCAGAGAGCCCAACGCCCGCCGCCATACCCGTAAAGGCGGGGAAGATGATGGCAAAGACGTAGAAAAATCCATCGCCGTTGGGTACAGCCGCCAGAAAGTCGATGGTCTGTGGCGCACCAGCAGTGGGGGTACCATAGAAGAACATGGCCAAGGCTACCACCAGCGAACCGACAACGATGTATAGCACTTTGATGCCAAAGTCCGCCCCCCGGGTGACGATAAGCGCCCCTAATAAGGCCAAGGTGGGTAAGGTTACAATTCGCGGATCGGACAGCTGTAGATCGAAAGTCTGGTTGACGTAGGCAAACACAGGATCGAAGGCCTCACCGAAAGCAATGATGTAAAAGGCTACACTGATAGCTTGGCTGAAGTAGAGGGCCACCCCAATGGCCGCACCAATGTTGAGCCCGAAAGAACGTGAAATGATGTAGTACACACCGCCCCCCTCTACCCGTTGATTGGTCGCAATTTCGGCAATGGCCATGGCCGTAGGAATGGTAACTGCGTGACCCAGCGCAATGATGGCGAGGGTACCCAACAAGCCTACGTTGCCAACGGCATAGCCAAAACGAAGGAACATGATAGCACCCAGAATGGTGGAAATGGCGGTAAGAAATACCGCCCCGATGCCCAGGGAGGGAGCTTTGGTTTGTAGCGTGTCTGCCATATTGTGTCAAAAAGACGATGCCAGGCACCGTCATGCGGACCCCAAATAGTCGAACTCAGGGTCGGATTGCAAGGTGAAGGCTGCGGAATTTACCGATGCCCTGGCCCAGGACCAGCACAATCGTTTAGAGAAAGCGAAAGGAACTCAGAATTCGTTCCCCTAGCTCGGCATACTTTTCCTGATCGGCCAGCTTGCAAGTAAACGTAAGCACGTAAGCTTGCTCCTCTATGACCCAAAAATACTGGCGAATGGCCAGGTATTGGCCCGAAAGGATGCCCGAGTAGGTCATTTGGTGATAGGGTAGCTCACCCTCTATCCGATCGCTGGCAATCAGCTTACCCTCGGGAACCATGCGTTGTACCTGGCTCTCGGTTATTTCTACAAAGCTATCTAGGGTCACTCCTTGCCCAGAAAGATCCTGTATCAGCAGATTTACATTCTCCCTAAAATCATCGGACCAGTTGGATATGGGATTGAGTACAATAAAAGCTGAACGCATAGTGCCGGTGGTATCCAACGCCCAATTGGCCGGGTATTCGATGGTGTAATCATCGGTTTGGTAGGTGGTACGGGCCACCAGAGAGTCGTTCTGGGCCTGTACCGAATGCACGAAGCCACAGGCCAGTAAGAATAGGAAAATGCGCATGCGAGAAAAACGTTTGAGTGAAGAAGATGCAATTTGGCCGGAGTAGGTTGCATTTTCCTCTGGTGTGAAAAACCTTCGAGGGATGCCCCTGGAATGGGCTGCGCACCTTTATGAGATTAAGATCTGTTTTTCTAAGTACACTCTACTTCAGCCCTTGGGCAACGTAGTGCGCCAGACCCATGATGGTGAGCATAGGATTGACCCCACTAGCTGCCGGGAACAGCGAAGCATCGGCCACGTATAGCCCCTTCACCTCTCGAGTCTCGCCATTGGGAGCAACCGGGTGCAGGGCCTTGTTGCCCCCCATACGGGCAGTGCCCATTTGGTGGGCCGAGAACAACGGAAACTGATTGGGTTTCCAGCCCCAGGCGGGTAGCTCTTTCAGCAGGGCTTCCAAGGCTTCCTGGCCGTGCCGCGCCAAAAATCGCTTGTCGGTACTGTAGGGAAAAATAACCTCCTCCGCACCGCCTGCTACCTGAATGCGTGCTCCTTCCTGAATACCCCGAACCATGTGGTTTTGATCGTAGGAACTGAGTTTATACTGAATTTTGGGAAACCCAAACTTATCCACCGATACCGAACCTCCGTGTTTATCGCGGGTAAGGACGATAAAATGGCCCAAGCGAGGCAAATCCATCATAGCTTTCTTATGTTCCGCACCGCCCATCCAAGGCAAAGCCAAGGTGCATAGGCCCACGTGGGCCGGTGGGGTTTCCAGCTTGAAACCGTAATTGCCATCTAGCCTGGTGAAGTGGTTATTCACTACCGACATCATGGGGCCAAACCAGGCCGGATCGGTTACGGAGGGATAAAGTGCTGATACGGCTACGGTAGGATGAAAATACAAGTGCTTGCCCAGATGCTTGTGGCTAAGCCCGCTTTTTCGCAAGATCACTGGGGTATAGATGGAGCCTGCCGAAACCACTACCTTTTTGGCTGTAATGGTAAAAGGCTTCCAGGTATCATGGGCCATGGTTTTGCCTACGGCGCCCGTCACCTGCCCGCCCTGGTGCGTCACGCGTTCTATATACGTACGAGGCATGATGCGCGCACCGGCCTTCATAGCATCGCGTAGGTAGGTTTGTACAGTGCCTTGCTTGTGACCATAGCGGTCACCGGAGGTACTGTAGCCAATTCCTTTGAAATCCTCTTTGCCCAGCCCTACCTCATTGCGCGGAATTAGCTCCGGTTGCTGGCCCAAGGCCTTCGATCCATTTAGCAGAGCCTGGTTCTGTTGGTTATGGTACGGATAGTCCGCATTCACTCCCAAGCGTTGGGCTACAGAGTCCAGGGATGTCCTGAGGTCCGGGCTAGTAAACCCTGGATTGTCATGCTCTTTGGCCCATTCATTCAATATATAATCCGGGGTGTGGAATGCTCCGGCCCAGTTGATGGTGGTACCACCCCCTAGACAACTACCGGCAAATATGGTAACTCCACCGTCATCGGTAGTCAGGGCGCCTTTAGCCTCGTACATCATGGCCCCCATCTCTGCTTCCAGCTGGTTATAATCCGACCGATCCAGGTAGGGTCCTTTCTCCACCACCAACACATCGTGTCCAGCCTGGGCCAGCTCTGCAGCCACCACTCCACCGCCAGCTCCGCTACCGATCACCAATACATCACAAGAAATGGAATCTCCAATTTGGTGACCGTACAAGACCTCCATCCGGTCACGGGGTGGGGGTTCTGCATCGGGCAAGGGACCGGGATAACCAATGACTGGCCAAGCGGGATTCTGCTGTTTTTCCGGCTTGGTATAGAATAGAAAGATGATGAGCTTTTTGAGGGTAGAGAAGGCCTTGCGAAACAAGTTCACACGGTGGTCGCGCCAGGCCATAAGCAGGGAAACCCTTTGCTCGGGCTTCAGCTTCATAAAGGGCTTCAGGGGCCCATTCCAGGTAACACCCACCGTCCAGGAACTAAGCAACTTGAGCAACTGGCGGAAATCCTGCTGCTGTGCCGGGCTAACGCCGGCCAGGCCTTCGGCAATATCGTCGGGGGTTATCCAGTCGGTTCCTTTTCTCCTCCAGTATTCGCTTGTATGCGCCTCCTCTTGCTCCACCTCAGGCAGTAGTGTGTCAAACAACTCCCGAAGTAGTGCTTCTTCTTTCTGACTGAAAACCAGCATATTACAAGTATTTCATCATGGTATCCATCATCTTCCGCAAGCGATTACTATATGGGGGATAGGTCATTTTGGCCATGGAAAAATTGCGGTTCTGATGAAGAGTGCCTTTTTCGTTAGAGAAAGCCATAAAGCCCCACTTTCCGTGTGCCTTTCCGATACCACTATTGTTTACTCCACCAAAGGGTAGCTCGGCGTGGGCAAAGTGAAGAATAACGTCGTTGGACACTACCCCGCCGGAAGATGTACGAGAAAGCAATCGTCGCTTCCGCTGGTTTTCTTTTCCGAAGTAGTACAGCGCTAGGGGCTTGGGCTTTTTATTGATGTAGTCGATGGCATCGTCTATTTCTTTGTAGGTACGGATGGGGAGGATGGGCCCAAATATTTCGTCATTGAGCAAGCTGATATCCTCAGGAGCATCTACGACCACCGTGGGACTCAGGTAATTTTCCTGGTCGTCCGTTTCACCCCCTACTACCACCTTGGCGCCAGCTGCCACAGCTTCTTGTAGGGCCCCCGTCAGACGCTGATAATGCCTATCGTTTACGATACGGGCGTAGTTTCCGGTATTTTTTATACCCTCACCTTCGGGGTCCAAATGCTTTTTCAATGAGTCCTGCATGGCGGTTACCAAAGGCTCTACCATCTTTTCAGGTACCAGAGCGTAGTCTGGTGCAATGCAGGTTTGCCCGTTGTTGAGGTATTTGCCCCACATTAGTTTTTCGGCGGCGTCTTTTACCAGGGTAGTTTCATCTAATACTACTGGTGATTTACCACCGAGCTCCAAAGTAACCGAAGTGAGGTGCTCGGCTGCGGCGCGCATCACAATTTTGCCTACGGCCGGACTACCGGTAAAGAAGATGTGATCGAAGGGCAGCGCCAGCAAAGCTTCGGATACCTCTACCGCCCCTTCAAATACAACCACCTCTTGCGGATCGAACACTTCGCGGGCCATGTTGGAAATCAGTCTGGCGGTTGCCGGGGTCATTTCAGAGGGTTTAAGCACGGCGGTATTGCCGGCGGCCAAAGCAGAAATCAAAGGTCCCACCAACAGCTGAAAGGGGTAGTTCCAAGGAGCAATAATGAGGGTAACTCCCTTGGGTTCATAGATCACCTCGGCCTTGGAACCCAACATGGTAATAGGAGTGGGTACACGGGAGGGACGCATCCATTTCCGTAAGCTTTTCTTTACGTGCTTTACCTCTTGCAATACCGGAAGTATTTCGGTGATGTCTGTTTCCAGGTGAGGCTTTTTGAAATCAGAAAATAGCGCCTCTCTGATTTGCTCCTTGTGGTTGACGATCCAGCTTTCTAGCTTTTTTAAAGTTTGTATGCGCTCAGAAAAAGAGGAAGGACCGCGGGTAGTGAAATAGTCCTTTTGCGCTTCAAATGCTTGAGGGATTAATTCTAATGTATTGGTATTCGATTGTTCGAGTACAGTAGCCATAGTCAATAGAAGAGATAAGCCTATTAAGTTACTAAATAGAAACTATTGCGTGAGGAAAAGTTTTATCGAGGGATTCAATTCCTGAAGGAACGTATTTCGCTCATCAAATGTTAAACAAATATTAACGATTATCGTATAAATTAACATTGTGTTAATTTTGAAATGGGCAATCTACATATCGTTCCTACTGTGCCTTGGGGCCAATCCTGTCTTCGGATTTGTACATGTACAAGAAAGTGCAGCTCCCGTACCAGGTTTAAATAAGCACATAGAGCTTTGGCAACGCAGGCAGGATAAGAATCCTGGCCAAGAACGTTGGCTGGTAGAACAGGTATATCTACATACCCACCAACGGTTTTTGGCAACCTACCAAAACGGTGCTCCTTTGTCAGATTTATATGCATCTGGCAAATACGACTGTGTTACCGGTTCCTGGGTGCTAGGGACCGTCTACGAAGCCCTTGGGTTTAAGGTGACGGTGCATGAGTTGAATTTCCACGTGTTTCTATGGATCGATGGGGAACGCCGATCGTACTTAATAGAATCTACTGCACCCAACGAAGGGGTTTGGATAGGAAAAAGAGCACACCAGCAGTTGGTACAAATTCGCCAGCAGGACTCGATCGCTTGGGCTATCGTAAAGCAAAACCCTTTAACAGCTCACTTTCTGGTGGCCACCTGTATTCAAAATGAATACAACTTATCTGCCCTGCGCGGGTTATACTATTATAATCAGGCCATTTGGGCTTTTGATCGTAGGGAATACGACATGGCACACCATTTACTTCAACAGGGAATGGAGTATTGCCGTTCTAAGAGAATGAAATCGTTTATGTATATGTTAACTAATGTGAGATGGGAGTCGATGCCAGAGGAAAAACGGATGGCAGAGCAGTTTGTACGCCAGTACGTGGCTGACCTGAAATCAGAGGGCCTCACTCCACAATAACCCCCAATCTTCTTTTGATGAATTTTCTGATCCCGCCCCTTCGGCGGGTTTATTTTAGGGGTAGGATGGAGGCCTCAATGACGTCCAAAAGACCTTTCATCACAAGAGCATGATTCCCGAAACTTTCTAGTTCTCCGTCTACTTAAGGTATTGAACTGATTGTATATCAGATTCGCTTGTTTTGGTTGATGTGGAAACGCCCGTACACTTGTGTGGGCGTTTTTTCATTTTTTTGTCCACGATTACCCCATTTTCCTGCCTCTTGTGCCATTCCCCCATTAGGGATTCTACACCAGCCCACAGCCAGGTAGCGATACTGCGTAGCAATTCATTGATATAAAACTCACCGAGGATTTCCACGGCCTTGCTAAATTGCCACCATGAAATATATGCTCGCTTGCTGGCTCTTTTTAAGCTTACCACTGTCTGCAATCTCACAAAATCCTGAACCCTTTGAGGTTCGGGTGGCTGGCGCTGCGCGCTCGGGGTGGCGATTGCAGATCAATGCCAACGAGACGGCCGTGCAACGCGAATGGGTGGCCTTCTGGAAGGAAATAGGCAAAGCCAAGAAAAATCAAGGAGACTATGTGATCACGGAGCTGGTTTGGAGCGGACTTTCCTCACCTGAAGTAGAGGCTTATGGTACCTTGACAGAAATAGACGCGGGCCATACCTGGGTATGGTTAGTGGTAGAATCCGCCTCTATGGGCCCCACCACCGATAAGGATTTGGTAGCGCAGCAAATACTATCTGACTTTGAGTACCGCTACTACCGCAATGAGCTCGTGGCCCTGATTGCCCAGGCCGAGGCCGTAGAAGTATCACTCAGTAAGCGTACTTATCGGTCCGAAAGGCAAATTACGGGCATTGAGAGCAAGCTAGAACGCAACGCCACTCAGAAAGAAAAACTGGAGGCTAAGCTGGAACGCAACGCTCAGGATAAGATAAATCTCGAGGAAGAATTGGTTCAGGAAAAAGCTCTGCGACAGCAAGCCGATAAAGATTTGGTGATTGTACAAGAACGATTGACTTATCTTCGCAACAAACTCGCAAACTTCACAGGTAATGATCAAGAATAACTACTTGGTTTTCATCTCATTAGCCCTGCTTTCAGGCCTTATAGGATGTGGTACTTCCTCCACTAGTGAATACATTGTAGATGTACCTTCGCTCATGGGCAAGAATGCTTACGAGGTCCGCCAAATTCTAGGTGAAGCAGATAGTACCTACAACATGTCAGAACGTGGCGGATTGACCCCTGCTTGGTACTATGATGCCGAAACGGATTTTGACGTGGTGTTCTCTCCCTTCTCCAAGCTGGTGAAGCAGGTTACCGTATACGATGTACAGGAACCCTGGGAGGGGGAAACTTTGGCCAGATTCAATGTTGACCCGGTGAAACCCAACTCGGAGGTAGATGCTACTATGGCCTGGAAAAATCATGGGCAATACCGCCGAATTTCCTTCTACGTTACCCAGTGGGATTACAAAGAGGACGGTACTCGCGAACGTGCTTCTTGGGATGCCTTCTTCGAGGTGGATGCTGGGGAAGAAGAGAACTGATTATTTCCTCAGTTGCCGCACAATCTTTTTGAAGTTAAGCATCTCCCATTCCAAGAAGATGCCGTCTTGCTCCATTACGCCGTCCATAATCTTGGCTTGCTTTTTCCCGAGGCTCAGCGCCTCTGAGTACCTCAGATCAGAAAAAGTGACCATGCTGTAGAGCGGCATCCACTCGTCTGGGTAAAGTTCGTGCAGGCGGGCCTCTATTTTTTTACGTAGTAAAAAGCTCTCGTCGGCTACGTGGTCGCGCATTTCGGTGAAGTTCTTCAGCGCCAGTTCACTAATGGCGTCAGCGTCGGGCTTACGCTCCTTCTGGTAGGCATCCAGCAGCTTGTCCCAGTCAGTACCATACTTCTCCAGATAGTTATCAAACACCCGACAATCTTCAAAACCAGCATTCATGCCCTGCCCGTAGAAGGGTACAATGGCATGGCTGGCATCGCCCAAAATCAGCGTGCGGTTTTTTACCCAAGGGAAACACTGTACCGTCACCAACGAAGAGGTGGGGTTATGAAAAAAGTCATGCTCCAGATCCGGCATCAGACCCACCACATCGGGGAAGGCTCCCCGGAAGAAATTCCACATGGCGTCACGGTTCTGCACGGTATCAAAGCTCGGTCGACCCTCGAAAGGGAAAAAGAGGGTAACCGTAAAGCTGCGGTCCAGATTGGGCAATGCAATAAGCATATAGCTACGGCGGGGCCATATGTGTAGGGCATTGGGCCGAAGGGCAAAGTTATCACCAATTGTAGGTGGGATGGTCAGCTCCTTGTAGCCATGCTCAATGTAGTGTTGGCTGTAGCTAAACCGGTCGTAGTGCATGAAACTTTTCCGCACATTGCTGAATGCTCCGTCGGAACCGATGAGCAGTTCCGGTGTGATGCGGATTTCCGAGCCTTGTTCGTCTAATAAGTGTGCTTCCGTTTGGTCTGGGTTCACCTGCATCAGCTTATGACCGAAGTGAAACTGAGCACCTTTTTGTTCGGCCCGCTCAATAAGCAACTCGTTCAGCCCATTCCGGCTAATAGAGTTGATGTGCTGGCCCTCCCGTCCGTAAGCTTGAAAGGTAAGGTTGCCTTCAACGTCGTGCATCATCCTTCCTTTCATAGGAATCACCAGCTTTTGTACCTCCTCGGCAAGGCCTACGCCATCCAGGGCCCGCAAACCCCGGTGGCTCAGGGCCAGATTGATGGACCGGCCAGCGGTCAAATCGGCTTTGCGCGGATCAGGTCTTTTCTCATAAACGGATACCTGAAACCCGCGTTTTGCGAGGTAGTTGGCAAGCAGGGAACCGACAAGGCCGGCTCCCATGATGGCGATGCGTTGCGACATAGTGGGCTAAGCCGTAGCTAAAAGTTTTTCCAGACTGAGTGCTAAAAGTTCGCCAAAGCGATGCACGTCTGTAAAGCTATTGTACATGGGCGTAGGGGCCAAACGAATCACGTTCGGTTCTCGCCAATCGGCGATCATACCCCCTTCAGTTAGTAGATCGAAGAGCTTTTTGCCTCCCTTGTGAATGAAAATGGAGAGTTGACAGCCGCGCGCCTGCGGATCATTGGGCGTGATGATCTCAAATACCTGTTCCTCGGTATTGAATCCTTCCAGGATAAACTGCAGGTAGCCCGTTAGCTGGATACTCTTAGCACGCAGGGCCTCCATGCCGGCCTGATCGAACAGTTCTAGCGAACCCCGATGGCTGGCCGCAGTAAGAATATTCTCGTTGCTCACACCCCAACCCAAGGCCCCGGGCATAGGATCGAAGCCTTTTTCCATCATGAATCGCTCACCTTCGTTATGGCCCCACCAGCCGGCAAAACGGGGAAGATCGGGACGGTTGGCGTAGCGTTCGTGCACAAAGATACCGGATACTCCACCCGGGCCACTGTTCAAATATTTGTAGCTACACCAGGTGGCAAAATCCACGTCCCAGGCATGCAACTTCAAGGGTACATTACCTGCCGCATGGGCCAAATCGAACCCCACCATAGCACCTACCTCGTGGCCCACTCGGGTGATTTTCTCCATCTCGAATACCTGACCGGTATAGTACTGCAATCCTGAAAACATCACCAACGCTACGCTTTCTCCGTGCTCCCGGATGGTATCCAAGATATCCTCCGTGCGGAGGACATTTTCACCCTCGCGCGGGCTGATCTCCACCACGGCATCCTCGTAGGCAAAGCCGTGGTATTTTACCTGGCTCTCCATGGCATACATGTCACTAGGGAAAGCGCCTGCCTCCATAATGATCTTGTACCGTTCTGTGGTAGGACGGTAGAAACTAACCAGGAGGAAATGCAGGTTGGTGGTGAGGTTGTTGATGGCAGCCACTTCCTGCTCTTTGGCACCCACTACCTTAGCCAGGGCAGGCCGGATGACCTGGTAGTACTTCCACCACGGTTGTTCCGCATGGAAATGCCCTTCCACCCCGTATTGGGCCCAGTTTTCCATCTCTTGGTTTACGTAGTGCCGAGAGCGGTCGCTTTGCAAACCCAACGAGTTACCGCAGAAATAAATGGACTCTTGCCTGTTTACCTGAGGAAAGGAAAAGTGCTTGCGAAAAGGGGCTAAGGAATCCTGAGCATCCATAGCTTCGGCCCAGGCACGTGTATTTTCGTAATGCATTCTAGTGAGTAAGTGGTCTTTGTAAAACGGTAGTACTATTTGTGCTCCCAAATGGTTTTGGGCTCAATTCTCTATGAAACAAAATTAACGAGAATGGCAAAGACCCTCCTACCGTACTTACAAAATCAAAGGATGCCGAAAAACTGAGGAAGGGTTTCCAGAATATCCCACAGTTTCCGGGCTTTACCGCCACGCAATCTTCCTAGAAAGGTGTGCTGGGTACACCCTACTCCAAAAGTATTGAAAAGGGTATCCTGGGTGTTTCCTTCCTTAGAGGATTCCCAAACTACTTCTGGTGGCATATCTTGCCATCGTAGTGCATTGAAGCCTACCGCCAATTCTCGGGTAGAGGATACCCGCTGGCCCACCTCTTTCTTTAAGGTTTCCTGTAACAAAATACCCAGCGGATGGGCCTTAATGGCTTTGGGTATCGCGACGGGCCGTCGGTCCAGCTGACGCTGATGAATCTGAGCTACCGATCCTCGGTTCATTACAGGTTGTCCGGTCAGACATTCCAGTACAATCAAGCCCCAGGAATACAGATCAGAACTAGGGCTAGGCGCTTCGCCACGTAACTGCTCCGGTGCCGTGTAACCCGGCGTGCCGAAAGAGGTCTGCTCAGGCGTGAGCCTGGGAGTTTCCGGGTCTTCTTCCAGAAAGGCACCAATCCCAAAATCCAACACCTTAATGTGGGGGTTGATGCCCGTTTGTGTTACCATAATATTCTGGGGTTTCAAGTCCCGATGCACAATGCCCAGCTCATGCGCACAGACCAAGGCGTCCAACACCTGGCCCATCAACCAACCCACCCTTTCAGGGGCAAGTTTGCCCTCTCTTAATAAATAATGCCGCAGGGTAATGCCTTCTACGTACTCGTAAACTGCGTAAGGTTGGCCGTGGTCCAAACTACCCTTGTCTAGGAGTTGCACAATGTGCGGATGGTGGATCTCAGCCACCATCCGGGTTTCACGGTCAAACCGCGCAATTTGGTTTTCTACAAATTTGGAACCTGCCAAGGCCATCGAACGCA
>DMST01000492.1:11684-13575 GCA_003454975.1 Cytophagales bacterium
TCGAACGCAACGTTTTGATAGCCACCGTACGACCTGTGCTGAGTTGCTGGGCTTTCAGCACCAAACCGTGCCCACCCTGGCCCAATACCTCCTGCACCTGGTAGCGGTCGAGGATCGAGGATAAATAGGGAATGCCTGATGTTTCCATGTCGGTGAATACTCTCGGGTCCTAAAATAATTTCATGACCCTATGTATCGAATGGACTCAGGAAATGGAATTGGGGGCTCTTGATTCACGTAGTAATACGGTCCAATCCGTTATTTAAACGCGAGTCCTAAGTGCTTTTACTTCAGGAAGTTAGGGTCGAAGGTGAAGGCTGGTAGGGTGCGTACGCCTGAAAAGGTCTGGTCAAAAGAGGGAATAGACTCAAGAGTTTAATCCAGTACATCCACTCATGCCTGCTGCACCTTAGGTTCCATTCACAAGCCCTGCTACAATCCATTTTTCCTCCCTCCCATTATCCTTACTTGCTGGTCAACCAGGCTATCAAAAGGAGATTCTACATCAATCATGAATGGGGGGTTGCCGAAGCAAACTTGTCCTATTCATACTCTTTGCCCCGACAAACGCTCAGGCCGAGGGCAATGGATAAATTATTCAGCCAGTACTAGGTACATCTTAAACCGCTCCTTATACATTTTTTTCTCCCGCAGGGGTAGGGTAACTGCATCCTCTGCTTGATACCAGTGTGCAACCCTATTTCCGCTTATGCCACCCCTAGCCATCTTACCAACCACCATGCACTCGGGAACCATCCTAGGATTGGTGCCACCTGACTTCTATGAGTCCTCAGCAAATTGTATATTCGATTATAAACTAATTCCTCATGAAAAAACTTTTACCCATTAGCCTATTGGCTGCCCTAATCCATCCGTTGTTTGGGCAAGTACCTCACCAAGACTTCCTGGGAGGAGGCCACCAGGTAGGGGTCACGGTGACCTCCAGCTCCAGCGCCACCAGCACACGTCCGCACGCGACGATTGACGGTTTCCCCATTAGCAACGAAGAGCAGCTCAAAGATGCTTCCCGCTTTCTAGCGCAAGCTACGTTTGGTGCCGACTGGGCCACCATTCAGATGGCCGCAGCCATGGGCTACGATGCCTGGCTGGACGAGCAGTTTCTGATCCCTTACAGCTCCATCATGGACGAAATGACCCGCCACGGCTGGTACGACGGTTCAGACGGTGAGCAAGAGCCCATCTACCACACCTGGTTTCGCACGGCATGGATGTCAACTAACCTCACCGCGCCCGATTTGCTACGCCAGCGCATGGCTTACAACTACAGCCAGATATTGGTGGTCAATGATGCTTCGGACGAATTCGAGGACTTTGGGCAAATGCTTGCCTATTATTATGACCTGCTCGGTACGAATGCCTTCCACACTTATGAGGACATGCTACTGGATGTCACCTTCTCACCCATGATGGGGAAATTCCTGACCTACTACGACAATCCCAAGGCCAACCCGGAGGAGAACATCCACCCAGACGAGAACTACGCCCGAGAGATCATGCAACTGTTCACCATTGGGCTGTGGGAGCTGAATCCCAATGGTATTCGACGGGTAGATTCTACCGGTGCCTACATACCCACCTACGATCAAACTGATATAGACGAATACGCTCAGGTATTTACGGGCTTGGGAAGTGGGGGGATTGAACCTGATTTGGACCCGGAAGACGAAGAGGAGGAAGAAGCGTACAACCGCTTTTTGCTACAGCAGTTCACCCAGCCAATGGTTATGAACCCTGACTTGCACGACGAAAGCGAAAAGGTTCTGCTGAACGGGGTGGTATTACCCGCCGGGCAGGACGGCCTGGCCGATATAGAGCAAGCGGTGCACCATTTGGTGATGCACCCGAATACGGCTCCGTTCATTGTGTGGAG
>DMST01000270.1 GCA_003454975.1 Cytophagales bacterium
TGGGTGCCGAGGTACTCACGGTGACTAATAACGGTTCCATTCGTGTAGGCGGCGACTATGACAATAGCGGAAGTGGCAATACCACGGCCAGTGGCGGCGGGGTGCTCTTTGTAGACGGAAACTTTGACAACACTGGCGGGGGTAATGCAGATGCCACCGGCGGGGGCATTGTAGTAGGAGGCAGTTATGACGGTACAGCACCTACGGGGGGTGGCAATTGCGGAACGGGTGGCGGTGGCTGCTGTGGAGCCGTATGTGCAGGACTTCCCATCACCCTGCTTTCTTATTCTATGGAAGCCCAGGGCAGCCAGACCCAAATTGATTGGGTAACGGCCAGCGAAGAAAATAATGCCTTCTTTACCATCTTCCGTTCTACTGACAACCAAACCTATACGGAGATTGCTCAAATAACAGGCAACGGTAACTCACAGGTAGAGCTGGCTTATTCCTTTACGGATCCTACACCGGCCCCAGGCATCAACTACTACCGCATTACCCAAACTGACTATGACGGTACTACGGCTGAGGTAGCTACCGGCTCGGTGTATGTGAAGGCGGGTAACGGCGGCCGTTGGTTCGTGTATCCTTCGCGCCTGGCCACTGGGCAGGATGCTACCTTGCTGGTTCCCCAACTCACAGAAGACATGGCGGTTAGCCTTAGTCTGGTGAGCACCACCGGGCAGCAGTTTCAGGTACCCTTCACTTCCCAAGGCACCGAAATCACGTTGGAATTCTCCTCCCTTACGCTTTTACCAGGCCTGTACGTGCTGCGCGGTATGGCGGGCGGGCATTCCATTGCTACCCGGCTCTGGGTAGACTGATGCCGCTATTTCTTATACTGCTCTAGCAACGCTTGCGCCCACTCCGGGCCATGGGCCTGTACATGACCGGCCAAGGCAGCCCCTGCCGGATTGGTTTGGGTAGGATCAGCCCCGTGCTTGAGGAGGGCCTCAAAGGCGGTTTGATTTTGGGCATTATAAGCAAAGATGAGTGCGCTGTTACCTTCCGGGTTCTGCAGATTCACGTCGGCTCCTTTTTCCAACAGCCAATCGATGGCATCCTGATTGTCTTTAAAGATAGCCCCCATCAGCGCCGTGTTTCCCGAAGTATCTACCTCATTCAGGTTGACGTGGTGTTTTCCGAGCATCTCAAGCAGGTCTACCTGATTGCGGTAAGCCACCAATATTATGGGAGGAAACCCACGCACATCCGGACGGTTGACCCATTCAGGATGCTGTGCCAGTATTGAGTCTAACGATTGGGGCTGGCGGTCCAGAATGGCATTCCAAAAATCATCAAAAGTGTACTGCGGAGTCTCCATGGTTTTGTTGCTCTAGTTTGAGGTGGCCGTTCCAACGGCTGAAGTTAGAAGGGTTTCTACCACATACCTCGGTAGGATCAAGATTGTTTACCGAAAGCCACCAAAACATCCTCCAAGGGAGTGCTCCTGACCCATAAAACGTTTAACTTTTTGCATCGATCACCCTAACCCCTTATTGACTATGGGACTTTTTGACAAAATAAAGCAAGCGGCCAATTTCGTTACCGGAGGCGGAGCCACGGTAACGATATCCGGGCTGGACCAAACCATCACCCGAGGCGAGGAGATATCCATCACGGTACACGTAACGGTGAAGGACGCGAACCTGAACGCCCGAAAAGTATACCTGGAAATTCGCTCACGCGAAAACCTGGACCTGCCCAACTTTCGGTTCAACGATGAGGAAGGGAACTACGTCACCCGGTCGGTAAACGAACAACACGAATCCTTCCACCAAGAGGTGGTGGTGATGCCCACCGAGATGGAGTTGGAGGGTGGTGAGAGTTACGAATGGGAAGGGAAATTTACCATTCCGGAGTCCGCCCAGCCCACCTTCCATGGCAAATTCATCCGGCACGAATGGCAAATACAGGCCGGCATTGATGTGCGCGGCAACGACCCCGATAGCAACTGGCAAACGGTGCTGGTGAAATAGTTGGTCATAAGTTATTGAAACCATTCAGGCTACCTTCAGGATAGGGTAGCCTTTTTCCATTGAGACAATTTTTACGATTTAAACCTACTTCTCCACCCGGAATTCGCACAAAATAGGCAGATAACACACCCATTAATAGTGGCGCAAAATCAATCCATTCGATTCTTGATTGGCCCTAATCACCTCCCTTTTATTATCAACGATCAAGCCAGCTAGACGCGTAAACCCCCGATTTTTGTCAGTAAAATCAGGGTTTATTGGAGGATTAGGAACCCTAAAATTGAAATGTTTTTATTTTTAATGTATATTACTCAATACACCATACCCTAGAAGCAACCTAACATCCTAACTATTCATGCCCAAGGTTTTCATCAGTTATCGTTTCCATGAGGCGGACAAAGCCGTGGCCGAGCAGTTTGCCCAAGGCCTGCGCACTCAAGAAATGGACATTTTTCTGGCCCACGATTCCATCAAAATTGGGCAAAAGTGGGCGGAGACTATCGATCAGAATTTACGAGCCTGTGACTACTTCATGATTTTGCTCTCTGACCATGCGGTGCAGAGCGAAATGGTGATCCAGGAAATAGAAACGGCCCGCCGCTTTCATGAGCAGAGCCAAGGCGAACGCCCTTTATTTCTGCCCATCTACCTCAATAACCTAGACCAAGACCTGATTCCCTACGACGTTCGGGGCTATCTGAACCGCTTCCAGTACAAACTCTGGAACAGCGAGGCAGATACCGACCCCATTCTGAAAGAAATCTCGGAGGTAATCAAGAGTGGTCAGCACCTGGAACGGGACCTACAAGACGAAGAGGAGGAGTTGCCTGCCAAAGCCCGCACAAAAGAGCAGGCACCTTTGGTAAGTGCTCCGCTAGAATTGCCCGATACAATTTCCCTTAACTCACCCTTCTACATAGCCCGGCACGGCGAGGACCACATTGTAAACAGTATATTGAAACCCGGTGCGGTACTGCGGATCAAAGGGCCTCACAAATACGGCAAAACCAGCTTGCTATCGCGCATCATTGCCAAGGCCAAGGAGGCGAAATACAAGGTGGTGCCCATCAGCTTTACGGGACTCAACCTGGAAACTCTGACGGACCTGGAAAGCCTTCTGCGGCACCTGTGCATCTACACGGCACGCAAGCTGCGCATTCGGGACAACGAGCTGGAGGAATACTGGGACATTAAGGGACTGGACCTGAAAACCCGCTGCTCGGGGTACTTCTCAGACTTTTTGCTGGACAAGACGGACGAGCCCGTAGTACTGGTACTAGACAATGCCGACCGTCTATTTGAGTTTCCGGCTGTGAGCGGGGAGTTTTTCAGCTTGCTGCGCACCTGGCACGAGGACGCCGCGCTGGATCCTGTTTGGCAGCAGCTGCGGCTGGTGGTATCGCACAGTACGGAAGCCTACCTGGCCATAGAGAATATGAACCAGTCGCCCTTCAACGTGGGGCACGCCGTGAACCTGGAACCTTTTGATGAGGAGGAAGTCACGCAGCTGGTGCAGCGACACGGGCTCGCTTGGGACACCGGACAGGTGAAAACACTAATGGAGATGGTAGGCGGCCACCCATATTTGCTAC
>DMST01000102.1:0-154 GCA_003454975.1 Cytophagales bacterium
CGTTGTCGCGGTGCACCGTCCAGGGACGCTCCAGGTCTACCAGGGCCAGGTCGGCGAAAGCGCCCTCACGGATGTAACCGCGGTCGATGATTTGGAACATGCGCGCCGGGGCGTGTGCCATCTTCTCGGCAATCATCTCCAAGCTGATCTTTCC
>DMST01000102.1:229-9805 GCA_003454975.1 Cytophagales bacterium
AAGCTGATCTTTCCCTGGTGGTAGAAATCGAGCATCGCTACCAGACTGTGCTGTACCAAGGGGCCGCCCGAGGGAGCCTTGAAATAGGTGTTGGCCTTTTCGTCCAAGGTATGGGGGGCGTGGTCAGTAGCAATCACGTCGATACGGTTGTCCAGCACGGCCTGGAAGATGGCATCGCGGTCGGTGGCTTTTTTCACCGCCGGATTCCACTTGATGTGGGTGCCCTTTTTTGCATAATCTTCATCCGAAAACCACAGGTGGTGTATACAGGCCTCGGCGGTGATTTTCTTCTCTTCCATGGGGATGGAGTTGTCGAAGAGCTCCAACTCTTTGGCGGTGCTAATGTGCAAAATGTGCAGGCGAGCGCCGTGTTTTTTTGCCATGGCTACGGCCCGGCTGCTGCTGGCATAGCAGGCTTCTTCGCTCCGGATAATGGGATGCTGCTCTATGGGTACTTCTTCACCAAACTGAGCACGCGCCTTCTCTGAATTCTCGCGAATGATGGGTTCGTACTCACAGTGGGTGGCAATTAGCATGGGGGCCTGGCTGAAGATGCCCTCCAGGGTGCTCTCCTGGTCTACTAGCATGTTGCCCGTGCTGGAGCCCATAAATACCTTGATTCCGCACACTGACTTGGGATCGGTCTTGAGCACCTCCTCCAGGTTGTCATTGCTGGCACCCATGAAGAAGGAGTAGTTTGCCAAAGCATCGCGGCTGGCGATATCGTACTTGTCTTGCAATAGTTCTTGGGTAAGGGCTTGGGGTACGGTGTTGGGCATCTCCATAAAGGAGGTAACCCCACCGGCAACGGCAGCCCGGGATTCCGTCCGGATGTTGGCCTTGTGGGTAAGTCCGGGCTCACGGAAGTGCACCTGATCGTCGATACAGCCGGGGAAGAGGTACTTTCCCTGGGCATCTACCACCTGATCGTGGGGCCGGCTGGCTAGGTCGCCGCCAACTGCGGCGATCCGCTGACCATCAATCAAAACATCGCCGGATACTACCGTTCCGTCATTCACTATATTTGCGTTCGCAATCAGGGTTTTCATAGCATATTTGGGTCTGGATGGGGCAAGTTATTGACAATTTCGAGGATTTTAAACTGAATAAGCAGTTGCTCAACGCAGTAGCCGATATGGGCTACTCGGAGCCTACGCCTATTCAGCAAAAAGCCATTCCGCTGGTGCAGGCTGGTCACGATGTATTGGGCATTGCCCAAACGGGTACGGGCAAGACGGCGGCATTCTTACTACCCATGCTTTATGACCTCAAGTATGCTCAGGGTAATGATCTGAGAGGGTTGGTGTTAGCGCCTACGCGCGAGCTGGTCATGCAGATTGAGGAGAATGCCCGGGCTCTCAGTACCTACACGGACTTGCGTATTGTGAGTCTGTATGGTGGTAAGGGAGCGAAGTCTCAAATAGAGGCTTTGGAACCAGGCGTAGATCTTATAGTGGCCACCCCTGGCCGGTTCCTGGATATCTACCGCCAAGGCTACATCGTAACCAAGCCGCTGAAGTACTTGGTGATGGACGAGGCGGATAAGATGATGGATATGGGCTTTATGCCTCAGATACGTCAAATCTTGGAGAAGATCCCGGTGAAGCGGCAGAACCTGCTTTTCTCGGCCACCTTTCCCCCGGCCGTGGAAACCCTCAGCCATGAGTTTCTCGAGTTTCCTGAGCGGGTAGAGGTGGCGCCCCAGGCCACGGCGGCCGAAACGGTAGCCCAGGCGGTGTACGAGGTGCCCAATATGAAGACCAAAATAAACCTGCTGGAGCACTTACTCCAAGACCAGGAGACCTTTCACCGGGTGATGATTTTCACCCGAACCAAGAAGTCTGCCAACGATATTTTTAAATTTTTGACGCGTCGGTCAGAGGGAGATATCCGGGTTATTCATGCTAACAAAGACCAGAATGCGCGCATCAATGCCATGGAGCATTTCAAAGATGGGGAGACCCGGGTGCTGGTGACTACGGACGTAAGTGCGCGTGGGATTGATGTGAAGGAGGTAAGCCACGTGATCAATTTTGATATCCCCTGGATCCACGAAGACTACGTACATCGCATTGGCAGAACGGGTAGGGCCTTTGCCGTAGGGGAGGCATTGTCCTTTGCCAACCCGGGCGAGATCTATCATATCGCTAAGATTGAAGAACTCATTCGGATGGAGATACCCCGGCAGGCCATTCCTTCGGAAGTAGAAGTGCCTCCTACAGAGAAGGAAGAGTTGATTGAGATTGCCCGGGAGATTGACACCCAAAAGCGGAAGGAGGATCCAACCTTTAAAGGGGCTTTCCACGAGAAAAAGAAGCGGCCCCACCAGGACCCGCGCAACCAGTCGCGCGGTCGAGGGAATACAAAAGGCCGATCTGGCGGTGGTGGCCGTGGTGGTAAAAAAGGGGGCNNNAAGCCGGTCCAAGGGCCGGCGTGGATAGGGTGCCGACCGGTCTTTAATAATGTAGACACCGGTCAGGCACCAGATGATTCTTACTGAAAGTGCTGCAACATCCTGAATTTGGCATACACCGAAAACATACTCTCGGGGATGTCTTCATTCCGGGTTAGGAAGCTGGACAGGGTAGTATCCTCCGTAGCGGGATTTGCCCAAAACCGCAAGGTAGCGCCCAGAGTCAACTGCATGGGGCGGTAGTAAGGGCCAATGGCCACGGTGCCGTTGGCGTCTATCCAGAAGTAGTCCAGCGTTTGGCTGGTGGTGAAGTTGGCTAGCTCAACGGTGGTGTACCGAATTTGCCGAGGGAGATGCGTGTAACCGGCCGTGACCTCGCGGCGAAACCACCGCTGCTTGAAGATATCCTCGACTACTCCCCAACCGTTGCGGCCTACAAAATCGATGGAATGGACCATGACCGAATAGGCGCCGTTGGTTACCTCCTGGTAGGGCACCAATCCCTGAGAGAAAGCCCCTTGTGCATAGCGTACTTCCACCCCTAGCGCTCTCCGGAAAGTGTAAGAGTTAGGTAAATTGTAATACTGCGCCCGTTTTTTCATCCCTGCCTCTTCCGTGGCACGGTTCCATCCTCCGTAGCGTACCGTAGTCAGGTTTACTTTGGGGAAGCGAAAAAGGGCGAGCCCAACTTCGGTATTCAGCTCGTTTTGGTGGGTAAACTTACCATCCAAAATTGCCATGCCGCCTCTTTCTGTTTGGCTGTTGCGCCAGCCATAGCGGAGAAAGGCCCCGGATTCGAGGCGAGCTTGCACGGGTATTCCGAATTGGCTGGAAACAATAGCCGTAGCAGGCAGCGTATGGTCGTACACCCCTCCCACAGAAGTATACGCGCCGCCGTACTGGCTATTGATTTTGATTCCAGCATTGGCCCCTGCCGTACCGGCTTGGTATAGGAAGGGGTTGAACCCCGTACCGACCTGTGCTTCTGCATAGGCCGATACATTGGCAGGTGGGGTTCTACGGTGTTTCGTTTTTCTAATCTCTCGTGCGTAGTACGATTTCCCGTACTCGTCCATTTTCTTTACCCGGTGGTACTTGTGCACTACATAGTGCCCCCGTACGGTAGAATATGGTAGGGTAAGTGGATCGGCAATGGAGCTCTGGGCCCACGCCTGTATTGTTCCTGTTCCTCCAACGATGAATAAAACCAGCAGTACTCGAATGCTCACAATAGTATGATTTGTAGAATAAATTGTATCGCTTAGGTAGTTGTGTATTCATTCGCAATCCGGCTTATTTCGTTGTTTTTTGGAGTTGACAAACGGTTGACAAGTGGGGAAAAACCTAACGACAGTGGGCGAGATTTAGTGTAAGTGGTTGATTTCGAGACAGGTGCAGGGTTGGGTGAAATGGGCCGCCAAATTCGTACTTTTGTACTCTACCAACCCTTATTCATGGAGCAGAAAGCACATAAGGCCGGTTTTGTGAGCATCGTAGGCAAGCCCAATGTGGGCAAAAGTACCTTGATGAATCAGCTTGTTGGCGAGCGATTGAGCATCATTACCTCCAAAGCCCAAACAACGCGGCATCGCATTATGGGTATTCTGAGTGGAGACGATTTCCAGGTAGTGTATTCCGATACCCCGGGTATTCTCAATCCCCAGTATGAACTACACAAGTCCATGATGAGGTTTGTGGCTACCAGTTTGGAAGATGCAGACGTGATTCTCTTCGTTACGGATCTGTATGAGAAGTTTGAGGACGAGGCTCTGCTAGAACGGGTGAAGAAAGCGGATGTGCCCGTGTTGTTTATCATGAACAAAATTGATCTGGCCAAGGGGTCGCAAGTGGTAGACAAGCTGACCTACTGGAAGGAGTTTATTACCCCCACGGCTACGTTCACCGTAAGTGCCCTTACGGGCGAAGGAGTTCCTGAGGTGTTCTCTGCCATAATTGAGCACCTTCCAGAGCACCCTCCCTACTTTCCCAAAGATGAGTTTACGGATAAGCCAGAACGGTTCTTTGCCTCCGAGATTATCCGCGAGAAAATATTCCTCAACTACAAGAAGGAGGTGCCTTACAGTTGTGAGGTGGTGGTGGATGAGTTCAAAGAGGACGAAAATATTATTCGCATCCGGGCGGTCATCTACGTGGAGCGTACTAGCCAGAAAGGTATCCTGATAGGGCACCAAGGAAAGGCCATCAAAAAGGTGGGGATAGAGTCACGGAAAGATATGGAGACCTTCTTCCAAAAGCAGGTGCATTTGGAAACCCACGTGAAGGTGGAGCCTGACTGGCGTAAGAAAGAACTGAAGTTAAAGAGCTTCGGGTACAACCAAGGATAAAAAGTGCAGGCGAATGTCGTAGGCCCCCTATTGAGATTACAGGCTTACGGGGGTCACGGTGTAGCCTGCGGAACGGAGTAAGGAAAGGAGTCCTTGCTCGCCCCCCAAGTGACCCGCGCCTACGCCGAAGAAGGTAGCCCGGGCTTTCATAAGCTCTTCCATGATGGGAACCCAAGTGGCATTACGCTTATCCAACAGCATCTCCCCGAAAGCTTCGTACTCATCCATAGAGGCCTGCATGGTTTCAATGAGTGCATCTAAATCCTGTGAGTGGTATACCTCTATCAGTTCGGCTAGTCCCTCCCGGGCCTCGTCATATTCCCTCACCGTTTCCATGAGCCATTCAGCTTGCTCTTCGTAGGGGATCTCGTCGAAGATTCCCATCTGAAACTCAATGGTTTCCAGGCCCTGCACTTCCATGCCTAGTTTTTTGGCCCAGCGCACAAACTCTTCTTCATAGCTCACCGGAGTACACCCTAGCAACTTAGGGTACATAAAGGTTTGCAAGATCATCGGCTTGAAACGCCCTAACAGGCCCAAGCCCATGCCCACCGAATCCAGGAAGAATTGCTGCAGCTCGTTATAGTCTTCTTCCGCCATAATGCCTTCCAGTTCGCTACCGTCCATCATCACCATTACTTGCTGCATGGTGGCAAACATACTGGGATCGTCCATGTCTAGCTCGAGCACTAGCTGTTCGGTGGCGGCGAAGGCCTCCTGGCAGGCGGGAGAAAGGCTAAGGTCTTCCTTACACAAAAGATGAATGGTACCGTAGAGGTAGGAGGGCTGGTCCAATTCAGGACCTTCAATTTTCCAAAGGAGGGACGATTGCGCAGACACCGGGGTGAAGCCCAGCACCAGCCAGAGGCAACCCAATACCACAGGGTACTTCATCATGAATTTGTGATTTTCTGCAAATAACACAGAAAAACCAGCAGGAAGGGGCCTTCCCGGTAAAAATATAGCCGCTAGGGTGAAATAAACGTAAATAGGAGGCTTCACCGCCCAGATGGGGAGGAATTGACTGGCAGTGCCTGTGGCAAATGGGTAATGCCCCATAAGAAACGTGCAAGCTTGATGGCTATAGCACCACTACCTTGCATATTCTCTGTAAGAAAGATATGGCGGGGAGTATTTCGCTATTTCTCCTTTAATTGGTCTTAATTGATGTACTCCGTCATAAGCCACTTTTTCGTGCTCTGAATGGAACAATAGGTCAGGTTGCTGGAGATACCGGCTGGGTGGGCTCCTTTTTTCTGCCTTGTGCCGTGGGGTAATTGGTAGCCCAGAGGACTGGGGAATATTCAATATAAGAACCTGAACTGTGCTACTACCTGGAACTACTACCAACATACTCCTTACGATGAGTATTCCAAGCTGATCCACCAATACAGCATCGATAACAAAAACTATGGATTTTCTTATGACGATTATTTTGGAGACGAAGCGGGTTTCAATGTGGTAGCCGGGGAAACCGTCAATGTAACTATTTTACCCTTGACCGGGCAGATGACCGCCACACCCAATCCTACCCCCACTCCTAAAACCGGGAGCCTGGTATTATCGCTGCCTTCTTCAAACTGGAATTTGGGAACCCTGGCAGTAGCAGGCCTACCGCTGGAGAATGCTACTAGTAAATATTGTGGACTTAATTCGGATAGTGTAGTCATTACGTTTGAGGCGAGTTCAGATACCACACTGCACCTTTACTTCGACCAAGGAAGTCCCGATTATTCCTTCTTTGTAAACGGGAAAAAGGTGCAATACCTAAGAATTAGTGGCATGAGTTACTCCGCAAAAACCAGAGTTCTAAGTTTTGGTTCTGGTGCTGCTTGGAATTGTCACGTAGGTGGGCCTGGCACGCTGGCCATCAATACTACTTCCAATTATCCGGGTCAGAGTTCCTTCGTATTGGGCAAAATGGTGGTTAAACAGGACACCTTGCAACCAGGCTTGAATAACTTGTGTGTGGTGACCGATACAGTAAAAATCCAGTTCGTTAATTACCCAGACCGGGCAATTTGGGTATACCCAGGTGGTAGTTCGCCTAATTTTGACATTCGAGTTAATGGGCAAAAGGTGGATACATTATCCATTACAGGATTGTCTTATGATCCAGGTTCTCGCTCACTCAACTTCCCCAGTAACGCAAAATGGAAGGAAACCTCCTCCTGTACCAGTACATCTTCAGATGCGGTTACCATTCTTCTTCCCTCTGACTACCCTAGTGCAGGCATGGGCAGCATTACTTACAACGCGGGTGCTGACACTGTGAAATCCACGCAGATGTATTATTGTGATTTGGTAACCGATAGAAAGGTGTCCTTAGGTTTGACTACAGGGTACACTATTAGTCTAACCACGGAAAACAATTCTATCACTATATACAAAGTGTGCAATCCGTCGGAGGATGACTACTATGTTGCGGGTATGGTTTAGGTTGGTGCTACCAGAACACTCACCTTGCCTGGAAGTGCCACTGTTACCAAAAAAAGTAATTATAGGTTCGCTCCCCATTCGTGTTGGATGGGGAGCCCACCTTTCTTATAAATCCCAGATACCTAGGCCACTGGAACTCCTTCGGCCATGCGGTCTCCCAGGCGGTTGCCGATTTCTATCGCGGCCACCATGCTTACCCAACTAGTGAGTACCAACGCAGCCTCGTCTTTGCCACCAAAATGTTCCTTGAGCAGTTGAATGTCCTTGCCTTGTACCCGGTAGTCACACATAGCGGTATGTAGCAATACCCGGGCAACATCGCGGTATTCTTCCTCTACCTTTAGCAAGGCAGCTTCCATCTCTCGCGTAGATTCCAAGTCTTGCCCATCCCAGGCCTGTATTTGGCTTACGACAAAGCTGCGGATTTCTTCGGGTAGGTAATCCTTAGCCAGTGCTTGGGTGGTTTGCTGAGCCTTGGCTAATGCGTAATGCACACGGGTATTACTGTTTGCCCAATGCATAGGGTACTGCTGAAACAGATCCAGCGTTTCTCCATCTGCTAGTGTGCGGCCTTCTTTCTTCGTCTTTAGGACCTTGGAAAACATCATGGCTGCCATTTTCTTCATCATTCCTTTCATCATGGGCACATTCATGGGCAAAATGGTAGCGCCTAAAAACAACGTCACCATCCGGTTGAGGTAGTGGAAGAAGACCACGGTGCCGATTAGTTCGGGCAGGGCCTTGCCCAAATACTTATTTTCCACCGGACGCAGTTGGTCGAAATCACGGGTGTGAAAGGCCCATTCCAATAGTCCCCGGAGCGGAGAGTCTGTTATCAGGCTTAGGTCTTTTTTTGCAATGGCTTTGGCTGTCTGGGCATCGTCTAGACCCATCACCATGATAGTGTGAGCGTCGACACAATAAGGACAAGCGTTGGAGGAGGAAACCGCGGCAGCCACGGCCTCTTTTTCCCTACGGAGCATGTGATCATCTATCAGCAAAATTTCTCGGAGCATCCCCCAAACTTCGCGCAATACTGTAGGCTCCAGGGCATGTAATGATACAGGCTCCACTACGTCCCCCATCTCTTGCTTAAGTTCCTGGTATACTTCCTTCACTAGGCCGGAGGCCTCTTTCGGTTTTACCGAACCAATATGGTAAATGGACATAGGAATAGGCTTTAGTTAGTCTATACTTCAGCTACTCCTAAGTTAGCATTGGGGTTGTGTCCTTGGCCCATAGGTTTTATAAGTTGTCAAATGCCCAACACTTTAGACACCGGGTGGTGCCGTATGGTAGCCCGTGTTTACCCATAGGCTACCGGCTTTCTTGGTAGTATGCCAGGGTATTGGCAGCTAGCTGTTGGGTAGTAAACCGGGTAAGTAGGTGCTCATGGGCCTTGGAGATGAGGCGCTGGCGTAGCCCTTCTTCTTGAAGTATTCTTTGTACCTGATGGGCTAGGGCAGCGGCATCTTTTACCGGAGCCAGCAGGCCGGTTTGCCCATGCTCCACCAACTCTGGAATCCCCCCCGCAGCCGTGGCTACTACGGGCACCTCCACACAAAAGGCATCCAGGATGGAGGAACCCAAGCCCTCCTCTTCGCTGGTCATCAGAAACACGTCCAACTCTGGTAAGGCCTCCGGAAGGTTGTTAATGAACCCTGCGAACACTACCCGTTCTTGGATTCCCAATTGCCGACAGTAAGCCCGTAGCTCATCCTGAAGCTCGCCTTCTCCCATAATGAAGAATTGTGCGTCTACACCTTGGTCCAACAGATGCTTGGCGGTATCCAAAAAGGTGAAATAGTCTTTGTGAGGAGCCAAGGCTGCGATGTTGCCTATCAGGATACGGTCTTTGGGTATGCCATAGGTAGACCGAAGCCAACGGTATGGCCCCGGATGCTGAAACCGAGCCGGGTCAATGCCGTCGTGTACCACCACGGCCTTTTGAGGGGTATTCAAAATAGCCCGTACGACCTCTTGTACCTTGCCAGAAACGCACACAATCCGCTGGATACCGGAATAATTGTACTTCCAGCGGGTAAGTGTATTCGTGCGGAGCACAAAGTCAATTTTGCGGGAGAGGATCAAGGGCACGCGCATGCCCAATACATGGGCATACACGGCTAAAGCATGGGCTTTCGCCGTATGCATGTGCACAATATTGGCTTGCCAGCTTTTGGTAATTTTTCTGATTTTCCAGGCGCTTCGTAGGTCCGTACTACCCCGGAAGGGTACTGTAGAGAAGGGTATTCGGTGCTGGTGAAGGTATTCTGCTAAAGGGCTGCCAGTGCGACAGATGACGTAATTCTCCACCCCCAGCTTGGTTAGCTCATGGACTAGGTACACAAGCTGCTGCTCTCCCCCACGCCAAGTGGG
>DMST01000102.1:9845-24771 GCA_003454975.1 Cytophagales bacterium
CCCACGCCAAGTGGGGGCTGAGTTGAGGTGGAGTACTTTCAAGGGCTTACAGACTTAAGTGTCCTCTTCTTTTTCTTTGCCAGAGGTAGTGTCCCCTTGGGGGTCGTCTTTCTCACTACCCTCTCCTTTTCTATCCGCCCTTAGCTTCTCAAAAATATCCTTCACCCCGTCCCTGATGATCTGTGAGGCGCGTTCCATGCCGTCTTCGGTTTCCTTCCAGCGGTCCTGATTGCGCTCGCGCCAGTCCTTAAAATCGTCCTCTACCTTGCCGGTCGATTTCTTGAGCTCTTCGAGCCGCTCTTCTACATCCTCGCGGATACCTGAGTTCTTGGCCTTATCAAACAGGTCGTCCAGATGCTTGCCAAACTGGCCAAACAGATTCTCTATACGGCCATTCTCTGAATGTTCGTTTTCCTTCTCTGAGTTACTGTTCTGGGTATTTTCTTCGCTCATGTTTGTTGTTGCTTTAGGCATAGATAACACGGGACCATGGGGGATCATTCCCGTGTTAATACGACTTGCTCATATTTTCAGGGACCGCCAATACGAAATGGGCTGTACCCTTATACTCCTCCTCACATTGGGCCAGACTGGCCTGTTCTACGCTGTGAATAGTCACAATCTTTAGGTCTGGATTTGTCTGCTTTAGGTACCAGCTAATTCCTTCAAAGTCTTTGGAATGGTAGGTACCGTTGTAGTGTAAAAAGGTAGTGCCTGGCTCCCAGTAGGCCAGGATACGGTCCGCCATGGTAGCATCCTTCAAGGCCTGGGCCTGCACAAAAAATCTAGGATCCATACCACCCATGTGGTCACCCATCATTTCAATCATGGCCTTGTAGCTGGGCAATTCATAGTCTATAGTAATGGGGAGTGGAGCGCACAAGGCTTGCGCTTCGGTTGGTAAGTCATTTAGTGCTTCCAGGCCTTGGCGGGAAACCAAAGCCGCGTACCGTCGGGGTACATTTGTTCCTATAAAGGGCAGACCCTCTTCTTTTGCCGTGGTTACCATCGGTTTGTAATCCGTGGCATAATTGGGCCATAGCTTGGACTCCTTCTCAAAGTCCTTTTCCAGAATCACTCCACCAAGAAACTCATCCAGCAGTAGCTGATCGTCGGTTTCAAACATTTCGGCACCCAGTACCAAGGGTCGCTGACCGTGGGCCAGATCCTCCGTTAGCTGGCGTTGGAGCCAATGCACCATGCTGTTGTTGTGGAGTTCACCAAATAGCACCACATCTGCCTCTGCGGCTGTAGCCAACAACTCCTCATAGGCTACTATGTTACCGTCCCTGTCAAACAGCTGGTATGCGGGTAGCATACGAAACGCAGTGACTCCTAGTGCCAAAAAAAGTCCGCTAAGAACGAAAATGGTCTTTCTCATATATTTCGAGCTTGGGTCAGCCGAACCTTCGATTGACGGGCCACACCTCCTACAGGAGGATTGGCCTTGGCCACGCTCACCATTACTTGGGTAACGGCGGGCAATTCCTGTAGAATTCTATCCATTATTTTTCCACCCAAATGCTCAAGCAGTTTTACCGGTTCGGCCATGACTTCCTCTACCACTTTGTATAAGTGCCCGTAGTCTACGGTTCCTTCTAGTTCATCATGGCTTACCGCCTTGCTCACGTCTGTTACTACTTCCAGGTCTACCACGAATCGGTTTCCGATTACCTGCTCCTCTGGGTGTACGCCGTGGTAGGCGTAAAATTCCAGCCCTTCCAGGGCAATCACTCCTTGCATAGGTTAGTCTAAATCGTCAAAAAAGGAACCACCGCTCTTTTTCTTCTCCTCAGATTTCTTCTTCTCCACTACGGGTGGCGGCGGAGGAGTAGGGGACTCTACAGGGGGAGCCTCCACTGGTGGGGGAGCTTCCGATGTGGAAGTTTCTAGGGCTGCTTCCTCTTTGGTTTCTACCTGAGGAGGTTCCGGGATAGGTTTGGGCGCAGGCTCGGGCTCAGGAGCGGGTTTTTCAGCCATTACGGGCTCCGGTGCAGGTTCCGGCAGGGGCTCGGGAGTTGCCTCGATCACAGGTTCCTCCACTGGCATGGGTGCTGGTTCCGGCTCCGGCTCCGGCAATTTCTCCTCTACGAGTATCGGTGGTTCTGGTGTCGGAGTAGGGGCCACCTCTGCAGGCAGCGCCTCTTCCACCGGAGGTTCTGCATCGTGAATAGCCATGGTTGGCTCCTCTTCAGGAGTAGGTTCTTCGGCTAGCGTCACCGTACTGGGTGCCGGAGCAGCCGGTTTTGGAGGTTCAGGAGCGGGAGTAGGTTCTTTGGTTTCTACAGGGGCGGGCGCTTCAACTTTGGGTGGGGGGCTGGAAGCACGTGGCGGAGCCTTCGGTTCTACCGAGCGTTCCGCCTCTTTAGCGCGTAGAAACAGATCTTTCAAGCTTACTTCCGGCTGTTGCTTTCGGAACCGCTCGGCTTTTTCTACCAAGTCTTGCGATAGCCCTTTGAGCGTGCTCAGGACATCATCTCGGTAGTTTTCCAACTCCCGGAATCGCTCGCCCAGTGTTTTCAGCTCTACCTGCATTTCACGCACAATGGCTTCGGCCCTTCGGTCTGCGGTGTCTATGGTTTGCTGCGCTTGCGTGCGGGCATCTTCCAATAGCTTATCCGCCTTCATTTGTGCCCCCTGTAGCTCCAGTTCCGCCTGCCGATTGGCCTGCTCCATAATGGTATTGCCCGTAGACTCTGCTGTTTGCAACGTTTTGAAGAGCGAATTCTCTACCTCGCGCAGCTTATTCACTTCCTTATCGGCGGCCTCCAACTTGGACCGTAAGTCCTTATTCTCATCGATCATCCGTTCCCATTCTCCTGACAAGGAGCCCAGGAAGGCATTTACTTCGTCTTTGTCATACCCGCGAAAACCCTTCTCGAAGGTTTTCTGCCGAATCTCCAACGGCGTTATTTTCATATTTCTTGAGCTTCAAAAGTTATATCCCATACCGATAGGGTACGGTCATCGCTGCCTGAGACCAATTGATCGTCAAAGGTACTCCACCACAACTTATTAACGGAAGTACCGTGTCCGGCATGCCTTGCTTTATCAATTACCTTCAGCAATTGAAACGTATCGGCATCCCATACCTTGACCGCCTTGTCCATGCTACCCGTGGCAAAGTACCGCCCGTCGGGTCGGTAAGTAATGTGATTGATGGCGTACATGTGTGCAATCACCTCCTCGTGCAAGGTGTATTCTCCGTTCTGCGCACGCCATGCCTTAAACCGCGCATCGCGGCTTCCACTCAGCAGCCATCGCCCACGCGGATCATACACTACCGTAAACACGGAATTATCATGGGCAGCAAGGGTTTGTTTCAGCGTATGCGTATCCACATCCACTATCCGGACGGTATGGTCTGAATACCCAATCGCTAATTCGTTCTGTTCTGGGTGAACGGCAATACTTCGGGCGCTCTTTTGTCCCCAGGTCAGCCGATCCACGATCTGCAAGTTTTTAGCATCTACTACCACTACCATGCCATCACCGCAGGCCACCCAAGCCATGTCGCCCACCATCTTGATATCAAAAATGGCCTCCTTTGTCAGTTGAATGGATCCACGTTCGGCCCTCGATTCCAAATCAATCAGGTGGACTCCCTCGGTGTTTTGGCCCACGACCAGCATGTTTTCACCCTTCCAGTAATGAAGGGCATATACTGAGGTGGGCACTTTGGCAATCAGGCGACCCTCATTCGGATTATCCAAGTTCCATTCGGCAACCTGTCCGTCGCCTCCAGAAGAAAAAAATTGCTTAGGACTGGCAGCCGGGGCTAGCGTGAATACGCTGTCGCGGTGTCCGGTAAGGGTGTGGATTTTTTTTACGGTGACCTTCGGTCGGCCCATGCGGATAAGGTTTGCTAAAGTTAAAATTATTAGTGAAAATCGTTGATTAACCCAACGGTAAAGGTAATGCCTGTTTTCCGGTCTGAAAAGTTGAAGAATGGAGTGCAGTGGGTACTCTGGTGCATCCGGGAATCTGCCGAAGAACTGAAGCCCAACGTTTTCCTCACCGCTGCAGGAAATCGGGAGTGGGAAACGCTTCGACACCCACAGAAGCGAACCGAGTGGTTGGCGGGGCGTATGGCTTTACAGGCTCTCTGCGAAGAATTGGCCTTGCCGTATGCTGGTATCGAAAAGGACGAATTTGGGAAGCCTCATTTGGTGGGTATACCAGGGCACATCTCTATTAGCCATTGTTGGCCCTATGCAGCAGCGGCGTATTATGCAGAAAAACCGGTGGGCATTGACTTAGAAATGGTGCAAGATAAGCTAGTGCGGTTGGCTCCTAAGTTTTTAGATGCCAATGAACTCAGCTGGTCTCGCGACCAACTGGATGTGTTAGCCTTAAGATGGAGTGCCAAGGAGGCGCTTTATAAACTACACGGACGCAAGAAATTGGCCTTTAGTGACCAGCTAAAGACAGGAATATTTTCGCCTACCGAATGGGGGTTTTTTGCTGCAAAAATCGTAGACGATTCGCCCATGGCCTGTCGCATCTATTTTGAGAAGATAGCCGCGCATCATTGGCTCACCGTGGCCTTGGAACGGGCCCAGTGGCAACCCATTACGGATTAATCAATGGGTTCTTCAGATACCCATTCCACTTCTGTTGTGACCTGGGGCACCTCTATTTCATTCTGATACGCTGTTTCTACCTCGCAGCCAGTGAGCATCGCAAGCTTAAACAGGGTGAATACCTTAAATGCCTTAAAGAAACCGCTTTTTAGTACTTGACTCTTCATTATCTGTTAGTTGAGTTGGTAGCATGACTAACGGATGGAGAACAATTTTGGTGCCCAAAATTCGATGAAAGGATCATACCGTCGGGTATGGTACCAAAGATGCCGGAGCAATACGCTGTAGTGGTTTAATTACCGAAGCCTGCTGACGCCGAATATTCTTGCGGTTGATTGGCACATGTAGAGTGGCATGGCGGCTATTCTTGAGCACCCACCAAGAGAAAATAAGGGCTTAAGAAGCGCCCCTTGGATGGGCATAACTTTTCCCTGGAATATCCAGGTGCGGCAACCATTTTTAAGGTAAATTCTAGCTTGTATCCACAGGTGTGCTAAGGATACTTTCCTCCTAAATCACTGGCTTATGAAATGGCTACGCAACCTCCTTTTCGTTGGACTCGGCTTGGCAGCCGGACAGTCCATGGCTCAAGATATGTCGCAAGTACGGGACTGGGTGAATAACCTGGCTTCGCAAAAAATGTACGGGCGTGGTTATGTGTTTGAAGGCGCTCAAAAAGCCGCCGATTTTGTCGCCTCCGAATTTGAGCGGATGGGCGTTTCTCAGGTTTACCAGCAGTCCTTCACCAGCCCGGTTAACCAATTCCCCGGTGCCATGTCTCTCAGCATCGACGGGCAGGCTCTGCGTCCTGGCCTCGACTTCCTGCCCGACGGCTGTTCCTCTACCCTCAAGGGTACCTTTGATGCCTACAAGGTGAACCCGGAACAACTCAAAGACCAAGCGGCTTTTCCAGACATCATTCGGGCGGCGCGCAACAAGTTCCTCATCGTAGATGTATCTAGCGAGGCACAGGTTCCCGTGGAGGTACAATCCCTGATGCAGTCATTGTTGGCCTACTTGCAAAATGAGAACAACCAGGGTATTGCCGGGGCCATGGTCATTACAGATAAAAAACTTACCCACTCAGTTGGCAATGAGCTATGCTGGTTGCCCGTCATCATTGTAGATAAGCAGGCGGTAGGGTCTACCATTTCTAAGGTAAAGATCAACCTGAAGGCCAAACTGGAAAGTGACTACGAGCACCGGAACGTGGTAGCGTTGATTAAAGGAACCAAGACCCCAGAGGAAACCGTGGTTTTTACGGCTCACTACGACCACTTGGGTGGTTTTGGTGAAGGCACTTACTTCCCTGGTGCTAACGATAACGCATCCGGAACGGCCATGATATTAGCATTGGCGGACTACTACACCCAGAATCCTCCAGAGTATTCGGTGGTTCTGATAGCCTTTGGTGCTGAGGAATTAGGCCTGCTGGGCTCCAGATACTACATCGAAAACCCCTTGTTTCCCATCAACAGTATTAAATGGCTGATCAATATGGATATGCTGGGTACGGGAGAAGAAGGCATTAAGGTGGTGAACGGAACGTTCCACAAAGAGGAGTTCGCTCGGCTACAGTCCATCAACGAAGATGGCGGTTACCTGCCCAAGGTATCGCCACGCGGAGAGGCGTGCAATAGTGACCACTGCTTTTTCCATCAGCAAGAGGTGCCTTGTTTCTTCATCTACACGCTGGGTGGTATTCAGGCCTATCATGATCCACTGGACAAAGCGGAGACTTTGCCTTTGACAGGGTTTGCGGGTGTTTTCCAGTTAATTACCGATTTTGTGGCTACGCTGTAGATCGTAGGGCTGTCCCACCTTCATTTATGCTTGGGTGGACAAGTAGACGCACCATGGCCGAAGTTGTGGATAGGAGGCTGAAAACAAATAACTAAGATTTTTGGAGGGGCCTTGGAAGGGGCTCCTTTTTCATTTAAAAGAAATAGATGCCTTGCCTGAAATACCGATCCTTTACCAAGACGATTTCCTGGCGGTGGCCAACAAGCCAGCGGGACTTCTGACGCAGGCTTTGGGAGTGCCGGGAGTGAAGGAGGCAAACCTGGAAGCGGCCCTCAGCCTTCAGTTGGGGTATCCGGTATGGGTAGCTCATCGACTAGATAGGGCCACCTCAGGGCTGGTGCTAATAAGCAAAGCTCAGGAGCACCTCCCTCCTTTGCAGGGCCTTTTTCAAAAGCGGCAGGTACAAAAGGAATACCGCGCGGTGGTGGTTGGTTCTTTTGAAGATTCCAGAGGTAAAATCGATACCCCCCTGTCGGTGCCCCATGAGCCGGGCAAAGAGCAGAAGGCGCTCACCGAATATAGGGTGCTAAGCAGCCATACCTTTCTGCTGCCACATCATCGGCCGGATCGGCTAAGTCTAACGGAGATGCATGTAACGTTGCACACAGGGCGCAAGCATCAAATCCGCCGCCACTTTGGCGGAATCGGTTATCCCTTGCTAGGAGATATGCTCTACGGTCAGGACAATTACAACCGCGTTCCACCGCGCGTTTGGCAGGTCAATCATCTGTGGCTACATAGCCACCGGCTGGCCTTCCGGCATCCCATCCTAGATACTGCCTTGAACTGTGCAGTCGAGCCACCCGCTAATTGGCAGCCCGTCCTCCGACACATGTCGCCATTCCTACCATAGCCCTTTGGCAAATTCTCGATGTAGAGGCAACTTCACTTAAAACCTGTAAAAATGAAGACAAGGCACCTAGCTATTCTTACCCTACTCATATGCCTGGGTTGTGCTCAGGCTCAGGACAATGCACAGAGCCAGGCCCAAGCGTCACCGCAAGTGCGGCTTACTGCCTTGCAAGAAGCGGATCTGCAAACCTGGATGAACCTATTGGCCGGAGATGCGATGCGCGGGCGCGACAGTGGCTCCCCAGAAATTTTGCTCTCAGCCGGATACATTGCTGGAGTATGGCAAAGCATGGGGTTGACACCGGTGCCGGGTTCTGGAAGCTTTTTCCATCCGTTCAGTTTCTCATCGGGCGGAGAAATCTATAATGAATATAATGTGGTAGGATACCTGGAAGGGTCCGATCCTGATCTGATGGAGGAGATGATCTTGATAGGAGCCCACTATGATCACGTAGGCGTTGGTAATCCCGTAGACGGCGATAGCATCTATAATGGAGCAGATGATGATGCTTCGGGTACAGTTGCCTTGCTAGGAATTGCGAAGTTATTGGCTGCAGGAGAGCGCCCGGCCCGGTCAGTGGTTTTTTGTGCATGGGGTGCTGAAGAGATGGGATTACGTGGTTCCAAAGCCTTTGCGGCCAATCCTACCGTAGATCTGGCGAAGGTGGTAGTGAATTACAATCTGGAAATGATAGGGCATGCCGAGGAATTGGGGGAGGGCAAGGTCTTCATGACCGGGCCGGAGTATTCCGATTTGGCCGACCATGTACGGGGGTACCTTTCCCATGGTGGGTTTGAACTTATTCCGAATCCTTTTGCCAGTATGGACCTTTTTTACCGCTCTGACAATGCTTCATTCGTTAACCTGAACGAGGGGAATGGGCGGGACAAAAAGATGGCGGGAATACCAGCGCATACGTTCTGCACTTGGGGCTCAGAATCCCACTATCATAAACCTAACGATGAGCCGGACGGTATTAATTACGCCAACATGCACAAGCTGATCTTAGCCCTTACTCCGGCCATCGCAGCCTCGGCCAATGGTACAGAATGGGTACAGTGGACGGATAAGAAGTTCATACGATATGAAGGAAAATAAATGGATGTGGTAATCCGAAAGCAGACGCCAACGGACGATATCCCCTGGGATTTGTTATTAGAAGCAGATCCCTCGCAGCAGCTAGTGGAGGCATACCTAAGGCAAGGTGAGCTATGGCTTCTGGTGCAGAATGCTGAGGTGCTAGGGGTATATGTGCTATATCCGGTAGAGGACGGCCTGGCCGAGGTAAAGAGCGTCTCCGTTGCCCAGGCCCATCAGGGGAAGGGCTGGGGCACGGCGCTGCTGCGGCATGCTACCCAGAATGCAAAACGGCAAGGGTATCAAAGGCTACGGATTGGGACAGCAGATGCCAGTGTGGCCCAGCAGCGCCTTTACAGCCGCGAAGGTTTCTTGCCTGAAGGCCGGATTACCGATTTTTTCACCACCCACTACCCCGAACCCCTCTTCGATCAAGGAACCCAGTGCCGGGATATGATCGTGATGGAGAAGAGTTTATAATTTTAGAATACAGAAAATGCCGTTTCGGCAACCCTGCGGGACAGAATACAGAAGCAAGAGACGTGAACCCGCTTCACGTCTCCTCTTTTATTTATCTAACATCGAACCTCCAACCTCGATTTTCGAACTTACAAATCCCGCCGGTTCTCGATGTAGTAGCAGGCACCCATAAAGACACCCAACCAGACCAGAGAGGCTACTAAGCTGTCTAGTGGTACATAGTCCACCAGCTCTCCAAACATAGCGTCTGTGTCCAGAGGAATGTACCTACGGAAGGGTTCCTGAACCAAGCTGCCGAAGGCCTTCAGCGGACGGTAAGAAAGCAAGGGTTCGGGTAGTTTCCAGCGGTAGAGCCCCTGCATAATGGTGGCGTAACCCAGCAAAACCAGAATGGCTGGGGCTGCACGGCGTACCAGAATACCGATGAAGAGGCAAAACATGTAGAAACCGGCTACACTGACAAAATAACCGCCCAGGAAGCTCCAGCCGGTAAAGTAGCCTTTGAAACTAGAGTTGGTAGCCCCTAAGATGGTGCCTGCCAGCCATAAAAATACCGTGCCTAGCAGCGCCATGGTGAAGACCAGCAGTACCTTACTGGTTACAAACTGGGTCCGGCTGAGGCCATCGATGATGTTTTGGCGGTTGGTCCGGTAGCTATACTCGTTGGTAAGTGAGTTGATTACCAGTATACCGAGAAAGCTGGCAAACCACTTGGCGGTGAAGCCTAGATTTTGCCATACATCGGGAAAGGCATACAACGCCCGCTTCGTAAAGGAAAAGCCTTGGCCACTAAATTCTATCTGCGAGAGAATACCGGACAGGCTCGCCATACCGATAAACAGAAAACCGTAGTGCAAGATGAGCAGTACCCAAAACGGCCGGTAGCCTTTCAGCTTGCGAAATTCGAGTTTGAGTAAGTTCATCATTGGGCATCTTCGGCTAAAAGTTCCAGGAATTGTTGTTCAAGGGACCGCTGTACCGCCGATAAGTGCGACAGCGTGATGCCTTGGCTAATGCACCAGGCGTTAAATTCCGTGGCAGTGGTGCCGTCCTCCAGGTCTACCCGTAGCTTACCGCTTTGGGTTTTGGTGCCCGTAGCTTTGGCGAACGTTTCCGCGGCTTTCGCCAGCTGCTCCATGTCATCGGCCGCCACGTCTACCGCTACCGACTGGCCTAGCACGGCGTCTACCGCGCCGCTGAAAAGGGTTTTGCCCTTCTTGAGCACCGCCACGTGGCTGCAGACTTTCTGTACCTCGTCTAGCAAGTGGCTGGCCAGCAAGATGGTAGTGCCCTGCTCGGCAATCTGCCGGATCAGGTCACGCACCTCCGCAATGCCCTGTGGGTCCAGACCGTTGGTGGGCTCATCCAGTATGAGCACCTCCGGCTGGTGCAGCGTGGCCGCGGCCAGTGCCAGCCGCTGCTTCATCCCCAGCGAGTAGGTCTTGAATTTATCCTGCCCCCGCTCATTCAGGTTCACCATCTCCAGCTGCTGCCCGATGCGGTCATAGCCTACCCCTTTGATATCGGCTACGATCTTCAGGTTGTCGATGCCGTTGAGGTACGGGTAGAAGTTGGGCGTTTCCAGGATGGAGCCCAGGCGCTTGCGCGATTCGTGGGTGGGCGGCTGGCCAAACCAGCTAAAAGTACCCTGAGTAGGCTTAATAATGTCGAGCAGGATCCCCAACGTAGTAGTTTTGCCACTGCCGTTGGGGCCTAGTAGTCCGAACACCGTTCCGCGCTCCACCGAGAGGCTGAGTGCATCCAGTGCCCGAACCCGCCCATACTGTTTCGTAAGGGCGTTAATTTCGAGTACCGTTTCCAATAGACGAGTCCTTTAGTTTTGAGTTCGTGAGTAAGATAATCGTTTTTGTACTAGGCTATGCCTAGTACTGGGTAATGTTGTTGCTTTGGTATGTACGGAAGCGAACGGCTAGGGTTGTGCCAGGCTCTGTGGTTAGGTAGCACCCCTTAGCGATGCACATGGAAAATATTTTTGCAGCACGATATCTAATTCTTGTCTATCCCAGCATTTAACCCTTGGTAGTTAGCAACCCTCTGTAATCCCTACGTAGGTCCGCCCTGAGTAGCATGGCCCAGCGGTTCTTCGTCGGATGAAAGTGCCGTATAGTCTGAACCCAATCTGGCGATTGCACCCTCAGCGATCAATACATTATCGACTCAAATCATTAACAATTCACAACTAAAAATTAACAACTCCTTTCCTCTGTGTGAAATACTCCCAAAAAGAAAAACTACTCATTTTTATACCCAAATACGCCCTATCCATAGGTTTGAGTAATTACCCATCTAAATAATGTGTGGTAGCGTTGACTCCTAGTCCGCTTTCTACTACCTTTTCGTATCGTTTCGGGGGTCACAAAGGGTCCTTGAACTTTTTAGCGCACATACATCCATTTTTTACACGATCCTAAATGAGATTGCCTATGCCCCTATCCTTTACTTTTATACATCTTCTTCCATAAGCAGAGTTCTTGCACAACTACAAATCACTGGTTAACAATAGGTTACTATCTATTGAGCAGGAAAGCTACGCCTTCTCGGCTGGGCCATGTTGCCCATAGTATCTCCTCACAAACCAGGATTTTAATCCCCAATTCTGAGGGTTCTCGCTCGGTTTCCTAGCCAATCTACCGGCTTTTGGAGAACTTATTCTTGTGCTTTTTATGCTAAGCCCCTTTTGCGAAGGGGAATAAAACCCCATCACAATTCACTAAGTAGATGGCAGAGTATACAATTTCGAAATTTTGCATTTCCACTAGCGGAATGTTCTAAAAAAAACACATTGATGAAAAAACTGCGATTTACCATCATTTCCTCTGTTTTTTCCCTCACAGTGCAAGAGTATGCGACACTACACATACGCGCCTTGTAGGCCCGCTATAGCTCACCCTCCCGGCTCTGCCTTCGGGCAGCTACTAAGTGGAGCTTACTGCATCTATCACAGTGTATATCCCGACGCTACAACAAATTCACTGATTTTAACTCCTCAATATTCATTATGAAAAACTGTTTCAAACATTCAGTCTTATTGCTTACGTGTCTTTGCCTTTTTGTATCAGAAGCCCTGTGCCAATCAACTAACTACGTGGTTACGTCCACTGCCGATGACGGATCTACGGGTACCTTGAGGTGGGCTGTAAATCAAAGCAATGCAAACAATGGCTCGTCAATCATAACCTTCCAAATCCCTGACAGTTTTAAGGGGCCCTTTGGTCTATATGAAATTAGATTAGGATCAAAATTGTCAATTACCCGTGACTCAGTTACGATTGACGCTACTACTCAGATGGAGTATACAAGTACTCCAGTAATAGCGATAGTTGGAGCTTCAAATACTTTTGATGGAATTGAAGTTAACAATGCCTCATCATTTGCTTGCTTTGGCCTACGCATTGATGGTTTTGATGACGGAATTTATCTGGTTGGCGTAAGTGAAAGTGGGCACCGAATCGGAGAAATAAATAAAGGCAATTTAATATCCAACAATAATCGTCATGGAATAAGTTTCACTCACCCTAATCATTCCCACACTTCTATTATTGGTAATAGGATTCAATTTAATGGCGTGTATGGAATGCACATAAATAAATTCAGCAATTCACAAATCAAGAATAATACCATTACACACAATGGAAATAATGGAATCTATGCTATTAATATTGATAATTCGCATATAAAGGACAATTCTATATCAGAGAACAATGGGTATGGAATCTTCGTTGAAACAATTTCTGGTAATACTTTCATGGAAGAAAACGATTTTGAATCGAATCAATATTCAGGATTAGTCATTGATGAAACTTCTTATGGATTTTATATCAGAAATAATATTTTCAGAGGAAATGGCAACTATGGAATATACACTAGGGAGCCATGCAATTTCTTTCAAATTGAAAACTGTCTAATTCAAAACAACAATAATGAAGGAATATACTTCAGGAAAAGTTGTAGCCAATTCCTGATAAAGGAAAATAGCATAAATAATAATTCTCGTGGCATAAATTGGGGCGAATCTTGCACCAGTTTTCAGCTGAGAAAGAATAAAATATTCTGTAATAATAACGGCTCTTTCTCAATTGTTCAATCCATTTCAGTTCCAATTATTAATTCAGCGAATTGTAATGGGATATCCGGTATCACTCTCCCACATGCTGTGGTAGACCTATTTATTGCAGATAGCTGCTTTATTAATGAACCAAATGCAGAGCACTATGAAGGTACTGTGACCGCTGATGCCAGTGGTAACTTTACCTATGCAGGCACCATCAGAACTGGAAAATGGTCCGCCATTGCCACAGACACAGTATCTTTACTATCCTCTACCTTATCCACTTCAGTACAGGTAACCTGCTCAGGCAGTGTTCCGGCCTCACCTACAAATTTCAACGCAGGGATGGTTAATTCCTCCATACAACTAGCTTGGACTGATGTTTCCTCTAATGAAGAAACCTTTTACATTTTTCGTCGCCAGGTGGGACATCCTCTTTTCCAGCGTATTGCTTCGACAACAGCCAATGCAACATCCTATCAAGACGCTACAGCACTGGATTCCGCTAATATTTATCAATACAAAGTCATAGCCGTGAACGGAGCGGGTGAATCTTCTAGCTCTGAAATCATCCAAATCCAGTACCTGCCTAATGGTGGGGGGCCTACTTGCTCCGATGGTATTCAAAACGGAGATGAAACAGGCATTGACTGTGGAGGTAGCTGTATTCCTTGTGGGAACGGGGTAACTTCACCCGATTGGGCTTTTACGGCTACAAATTCCTCGCATACCATCCTGCTGCAAAGCGCTGCTACCCCTACAGTAGACGGCACGCCGATAAGCATTGGCGATTATGTTGGGGTGTTTTACGATTCTGCGGGTTACCAGGCTTGTGGTGGCATGGCAGTATGGACGGGGTCCAATAGCATTATCGCTGCTTTTGGCAATGACGATCAAACCCCTAACCCGGATGGGTTTGAAGACAATGAGACGTTCCGGTGGAGGGTATGGCTAAAGGAAACCCAAGAGGAGTTACCTGCTTCAGCTACCTACGAGTCCCTAAGTGGCGCTTTTACGCATCAAGCGCAGTTCTCTAACAACGGGATTTCCGGCTTAGCGTCTCTAGCAGCCTACCGTTCTTATGATTTGTCCATAGAGGCTGGCTGGAACCTAATCTCTCTTCCAATCGCTCCTACACCACCCCAGGTAGATAGCATATTGGCTCCTGTCAATTCCGAAGTGGTGATTATGAAAAATGCCGTAGGAGGAACCTACTGGCCCCAGTATGGCATCAATTCTATCAGTGATTGGGATTACCAGGAAGGATATATCATCAAAATGACGAATCCGGTTACCGTCTCCGTTGCTGGAAGCACCCTCTCACCCGCAGACCATCCCTTGCATTTGTCTTCAGGCTGGAACCTGATCCCTTACTTGCGCCAAACTTCGATGACCACCGCCGTAGCTTTGGGCTCTTTGTCTCAAATCAACCTCATCAAGGACATTACGGGCAAGATTTACTGGCCGGCTTTCGGCGTAAATGATTTAGACTCACTACACCCAGGAGAAGCCTACTGGGCCAACCTATTTGATGCGGATACCCTCACCTATCCTTCCAATAATGTGATGGGGCGTGGGCAGCGAGTTGATGAACCCCGCCCGGCCCTGCAACACTATCCTGAGACACCTGCTACTCCCGGTAGCTTGGTCTTGGGCATCCCCGAAAGCGTAGCTTCTCAATGGTGGCAACCGGGTGATGAGGTGGCCGCTTTCGATTCGGAGTTACGCTGCGTAGGAGCCGTTGTTTATACCGGAGGTGCGCTGGCTTGGACTCTCCGCGAGGACGTAGCCGAAACCGCCACTAAGGAAGGGCTTACGATCGGGGAAGCCTTCACCTTGCGTAGCTGGTCTGCTACCCTCCAACAGGAGCAGGAGGTATTAGTAACCCGTTGGGATCATGCCAAGGGAGGAACCTATGAGACCCACGGTATCCAGATTGCGGAAGAACTGCAGGCGGTTCAGGTATCGGACTTTCACGCCCTGCTGTTCCCCAACCCCTCTTCCGGGGCCGTGACTCTGGGCTTTACCTTGCCCGGTGAGGGCACCGTATCCGGTACCGTG
>DMST01000102.1:24810-25057 GCA_003454975.1 Cytophagales bacterium
GGGCCAGATTGTGCACTAATGGCCCGAGACCACCCACACGGCGGGCTACCACCGCTGGGAACTCACCGAAGGCACCCTGGCCCCCGGCCTGTACGTGCTCACCCTTCGCTACGGAACCGAGGACACTCCGGATTCCACCCAGTCCCAAACCTTTCTCATCACCCGATAACCCCAAGTGGCATCGGCCCCCTTCCCACCGCGCGTGGGTAGGGGCTGCTGTCCCCTTTCCGCTATGAACACAAGACAT
>DMST01000260.1 GCA_003454975.1 Cytophagales bacterium
ACCGTGCAGCAGGCCAGCGGCCGCGTAAAGCCCACGCTACAGATGAAAACGGGCTACCTCGTCAACGACAGCAGCGCCCTGGAGCAGGAAGCCGACCGTGCCGGCGAGGCAGTAGCCCACGGACAACAGTTTGCCAGGGTGGGTGACAACTATTCCACAGCACCGATGCCGGTGATCCAGCGTGAGCTAAACCCGGTAGTGACCACCCTGCAAGAGCCCCATTGGACGCCCCTCAAGAAATATGAGGCGCAATTGGACAAGGAGGTGAATGAAGGGCGCTACAAAATTATCTCCAATCAATTTCACCACGTACCTACGGGAGGAGATAAGTATATGAAGCGGTTCTTGAAAACGGCCAAAAAATATCAGCAACTAAGCACCAATCCGGTGAAGTTGCCTAGTGAGAATAGGACCAAAGCACAGGCAGGGTATTGGATTGAATCTTATGCTACTAAAGTGAAAAACCCACAATCAGTACTACCGCCAGACTATACCGTGAATACGCAATCGGGCGAGGATGGTACAAGGCCGGATGTAAAGGTTTTTTATAAGAATACAGAAATTGCTTGGTTAGATATTACCGCTTCCAACTCCAGAGACCATATTCTGGAGAAAGCAGGGCAGGTATGGACAAATGGTAAGCATACTGGATTCGGTTTTTATACCGGAGAAATCCTATACGACTCTTTTGAAGGAGTAGATTTTCTTGAAGATGAGACTCCACCTGAGGAAAATGGAGACTATAATTACAAGAATGCGGAGTTGATGCATACTCTTCGAAGCCAGCATGAGGAGAATCAAAAGGCAAGCTGGCATGAAGTGGTAACCTATATATCTAATCGTTTTAACTATATACCTAAAATACATCGAGGTAACCTATTTCGCATGATTTGGCAATATGCTTTTGGCGACTCCATTACTATAGGCCAAATGGATTCCTTGTTTATCTATATGCAATTCAACAATAAAATGGCATTTGGGATAGATAAAAAAAGGAAGTCCAATAATGATGCTGATTATGTGCTATCAGGTGATGAATCAGATGACGGTGATGATATTAAAATAAATTCTCATAACGCTGTATCTGCATTTGTGCCGAATGCTGCTGCAGGTAAAGTGAGGGTGGATACTAAAAATCCCAAACGGTTAAGAGAAGCAGCCGAAAAGATGTGGTTGTACAGGAGTGCAACTGATGCATTGTTTGATCACGCTGATGATGATTCTTACGATTCGGATGAAGACGACGATTTGAACACATTTAGCTCAAGCTCTGAACTAAGTAAATGGAAAACGAAAGCTGGAAAAAAAGATTTTACTCTTCAGCAACAAGGAACCGTAAATAAGCGACTGTTTGGTCCAGATTATTTTTTGGTTCCGAAGAACCCAAATACATTTAAAATCAATCTTTATAAAGCACAGAACAAAACAGGTGGATTCATAACGGGAGATCTTAAACTTCATCAGATCCAGGTGCTAGGCAAAATACATCCTAGTAAAGAAATGACTGAAGTTCAATTAGTCGATTATCATGAAGCAAAATATAACCATGTAAAGTACTACGCGCTTACTTCCAAACTGGTGGAGCATCTGGATAGCTTAGCATTGCCTACGGCACTACCGCATAACCCTAGTAAGGAAAACATCCTAAAATCGAGAATGGATGAACCGTATTTCATTAAATCGTATACGGCTAAAGATGAAACCCAGCCCATGATGGTACACATCCTGGATAATGAGCAATTCAATACGTTGGGGCTGGTGAAGGAAACTGAGAAGTTTTCGCTTATTCAATCCAAAGAATCAGGCAAGCGCTACGTAAAGACGGCGGACCTAATTGAATACTTAAGAACCTGGAAAATCCCTTTTGGGGGTGTAAAGGTGCAGGTGGCTAACCCTATTACCATCCCCAAAGGGGAACCCACTCAGTTTGACACGTATTCTATTGCCGCTGAGGACGCTAATGACAAGGTTACTTATGATCTAGGTAAACTGCAATTTCTTGCCCTGGAACCGATTAATGAGGGTAATCAATTTACCATGATCGACACCATGGAAAACGGGTACCGCTACATCAAAACCATAGACCTGATCAATTACATCCAAAGGTTTTTTAAAGCATACGCGGGGATAAAAGTGGTACGTACCCACATGGTTATGATTCCTAAACTAAATGGAGATTGTTATTTCAATTTGTATCTGGATAGTAGAACGGCCAAAAACTCTCTGAACCCTGATAAGAGACACAACATGAAGGATGACTACCTATGGGCACATCCGGTGATTGATAATAATAACGTTCTTACGCACGTGCAAACAAGGGATAAAACTTGGTATTATGTCAGAACCCAAAACTTAATAGACCTTTCTAAATCGATTACCCCCGTATCTCACCAATTTGCTTACACAGAGAACAGGGAGGTGCTTCTGGAAAAAGCGGGACAGGATTCTCCTATCTCCTTGTTCGATGGTGCTATAAATGAAGTACGTAAAATCGATTTGAAGAACTACGCATTGGTTGTTCTTAAGGCAATTAATCCAGCCCTGTCTTACACTACTGTGAAAGCTCCTGATGATAATGATTATTATTACGTAAAGACGTCGGAATTAATTGCTTGCATGGTCCGGAATCATATGGACCTAAACAAGCTTACCATCGTTCCCTATAATACACAGTTACCAAAAACAGAATCTGAAAACGAAAAACTATTTTGCTATTCTGGCGAGAACGACAACACACTATTGGGATATTTATCGCCTAAAACAGCCGACATCTCCATCCCATTTCCCATGTATACGGGGCTCAAGTCTACGGCGATCTTTAGTGGAGGAAAGTACTATTGGGTGCGAACTCCCGATTTGATCGTTTACCTGGAAGCAAATCAGCATGATTTGAATGAACTCGATATACATGTGCAGAGTCCTATCCCGGTTCCAAAAATAGAAAGTGAACCTGATGGAGAAGTTGACTTTTACAAGTCTTTTAACGGGCCAGCTACGAGGAAAGTGAACTTGAAAAATGGGGGACTCCGATTCCCCTTTAAGCCCAATTTAAGTATGGGATTTACGCCCATCATGCTGCCGGATAACTCCTTAGGGTGGGTAGAGGTAGTTGCGTTGGTGACATATTTAGAAAAGGCTTCTGTACCCTATGGAGGGCTGGGGCCTACTTTCTTCCAGTTTTATGACATTCCTACTACAGGTGGTCAGGTCAATTTAGAAATGAGGCGAGATAAAACAACAGGCAATTCCTTTACTGTGCCCATTAAAACTTCAAACCTAAAGTTGATCTATGATACAGTAGATTACCATAATGAATGGACTATGGCGGTGTATAACGAGTCCATTTATTGGGGGAAAACAGAAGATTTAATTCTTTACTTAAAGAATATCGAAAATTCCGGTATCAAAGTCAACCAAAGGCCAGTACCAAACCAGCAGCCCAACAATGCGCCTTACGCATTGAACCATGTAAGGACGTCTATCTCCCTTGGCAATATGTCCATAAATGATTCTTTGGTAGGTCATGATTTTGGTTTTGGTGGAACAGGTTCTAGGCTAAGCATAACCTCTAATAACGACACTATAGTTGATGCCAACGGAGACGATTATACCGAGCCCCCAGCTAAGAAATACCAGAAACTAGGTGGTGGTGCTAGAAGAGACTCTACTAGTAGTGTAGTGACAGATGTGGTTCCATGGTTCCTTGTGAAGGATTTCATAGAAACCGAGATAAAAAATGGTAAAACCATGCTAGAATATTTGGAAAATAATATTATAAATTTCGATAAGAAGGTAGTTGAACAATGGGGAATCTATAAACAAACCATTAAAGATGACCTGTCGAATGATTATTTTCTCTCGTTTGATCAACATTTATCTTCATTATAAGGGAGAGATCTTCAACTTGAATAAAGTTACTTGTAAAAGTATTGTTGATGCGCAAATAGAAAGGATGGTGCCTTTAAAAATGGTATCTTCCTACAGAAGCTGACTGCCATGCCCCACGCCCCTCGTACTAATCCCGAGATCTCCGGTTCCCGGACCTTATCTTCTGAAACCTCCGATGAAGGACGGGCTTTGTCTTATGAGCCCGCTCGCCCGAGCAGAAACCGCACCGGCTTGCCCGATGGCCTGAAAGCCAGGATGGAAGGTGCCTTCGGCCTAAACCTGGACCACCTGCGGGTGAACAAAAACAGTGGGTTCCCGGCCAAAGTGGGGGCTATTGCTACCACCCGAGGCAACCAGATAGATGTGGCCCCCGGGCACTATAATCCTACCAGCAGCCGGGGTCAGCAACTGCTGGGCCATGAGGCCTGGCACACCGTGCAGCAGGCCA
>DMST01000259.1:0-4663 GCA_003454975.1 Cytophagales bacterium
TTGATGCTCAATGAAGGCTCAGCCTATATTGCTGGGGGTGTGGAAAGCATGACCCGGGCGCCTTTCGTGCAGGGCAAAAACCCGCAGGCCTTTGGTCGGATGGTAGATATGTACGACACTACCATTGGCTGGCGCTTCAAAAACAAGGTGCTGGACGGGATGTACGGTACGGAAGGCATGGGCGAGACCGCTGAGAATGTTGCCGAGCGCTACCAGATTGGTCGGGAAGAGCAAGACCAGTTTGCCCACGGAAGCCAAGAGAAATACCAGGCAGCCAAAGCGGCTAATCGGTTCATTGAGGAAATTGTGCCGGTAACCATTCCCCAGCGCAAAGGAGATCCCATTGTGTTTGACACCGATGAGCATCCTCGGATGTCTCCGTTGGAGAAGTTGGCTACTTTGAAACCCGCTTTCCGTAAAGGGGGCAGTATAACGGCCGGAAACTCATCTGGCATTAATGATGGTGCCGCGGCGGCCCTCATCGTGGATGAGGATACATTAAAAGCAAACGACCTAACGCCCAAGGTGCGCGTGGTAAGTATGGCTATTGCAGGCGTGGAGCCTTCTGTGATGGGTCTCGGACCTATTCCTGCCACACGCAAAGCACTCAAGAGGGCTGGGCTTTCGGTGAATGATCTTGACCTGATTGAACTCAATGAAGCTTTTGCGTCTCAGTCCATTGCCTGCATGCGTGACCTGGAGCTTAACCCCGAGATCGTCAACGTGAATGGTGGTTCCATCGCTATTGGTCACCCCCTGGGTTGTAGTGGTACCCGCATTAGTACCACCTTGGTACATGAAATGATGAAGCGGGAAAATGTGAAATACGGCTTGGCCACTATGTGTATTGGGGTAGGACAAGGTGCAGCCATTATCTACGAGAAATTATAAAAGTAATCACCTATCGTACTCCTCAGTGATGAGCACAAGCGTAAAAGGGGTTGCGAAACTGGTTCCATTACTTCTATATCGATAGGGGCTTCGGCCCCTTTTATTTTTACTGATCCAAGACGACCACGAACCGAAACGGTTCTTTGGCCCATGGTTGCCAAGCTTCATTAGGACTCTCTCGGTAATAGAGCTGAAGCTCAAGCACCTCATAGTCTACGGCCTCCAATAGGCCGGATGTGTAGCGATTCATCTTTTGGATGTCCCGAGTGGTGGCCACCGGGCGATTTCCATCCCACGACACCTCTCTTACCAAAGAATCTGTGAGGTAGCTCCTCAGAGTGACCTCCCCAAAGGACCATTGTTCAGTATTTTCCCGAGGAATCCTTGCCTGGTACATCCTGAAAAAGGGAACCTGTCCGTGCTGTAGGTAGTGCAAGCTGTCTCCGGAAGCTACCCTTTCCCACTCCATCAGCGTTTGGGCATTGCGTCTGTGAAAAATGGAGATGTCGAGCCCTGGAACGGAAGGTTGTATCCTATGGGCCAAAGACATCATACCAACCAGTAATACTAAGGCAAATACCATTTTCATAAGCATAAGGTACGGCCTGATCTGATTTTTATGAATTCCTTGACATCCAATCGCACAATACCCCCTACCTTGTATGAGAATAGGTAGAGTATGGCATTCAACGGAAAAGATTTGCGTCCCGAATCGTGGACAGAGTTACAAGAACTTCTCTTTCAGGACACCTGGGATCAAAAAATCTCCCGGTACCGCTCCCCCTTCGTTTATCGAGGGTTGGGCGATGCTAGTTATCCGTTACTCACCTCACTCATGCGGCTCAACGGGCCTTTTGAGGTTTTGGAGCATCACTTGCTGCGTAATTTCAAGAAGTACGCTCATCGCAATGCAGTACCCGGGGATAACATTTGGAACTGGCTGGCAGTGGCCCAACACCATGGCTTGCCCACCCGCCTGCTAGACTGGACACATTCTCCCTTGGTGGCATTGCATTTTGCTACGGCCAAGCTTCAAAAGTTTGATCGCGATGGGGTTATTTGGTGCCTAAACTATGCCCAGAACAAGGAATATCTGCCACCACGTTTCAAGCGTGTGATGGATATGGAAGGAACCAATATTTTCACCGTGGATATGCTCTCGGAAGTGTGCAATTCTCTTCGGGAACTGGATGAAGTACAGAACGAAGATTTTCTGGTGTTCTTTGAGCCTCCCTCGCTCGACGAGCGGATCGTGAGCCAGCATGCGCTATTCACGATGTTGTCCAACAATACCTCCTGCCTGGATGACTATTTGAAAGCGCATCCAGATTTATACTTCCGCATTATCATTCCTGCGGAGTTGAAATGGGAGATTCGCGACAAGCTGGATCAGGCCAACATTACTGAGCGGGTACTCTTCCCTGGACTGGATGGTTTGAGTTCCTGGCTCAAACGGCATTATTCGCCTTCCAAATAACTTCCGGAAACGTTTGAGGTCATCAAGACAAATTCCTGACAAAATGATGGCGGGTGGACCCGCTCTTTTCTCATACTTTTGAATTCCTTTTACCCACGGGAATATTTACACACATGAGTACCGTATCCTTACGCATTGGGGGAGTGCCAGAGCACTTCAATTTTCCTTGGCGATTGGCCCATTCTATTTTTGGATTTTCACCCAACGGGGTTGATTTTACCTGGAAAGACTACTACGGGGGCACGGGCTTCATGCGCGAGGATCTGCATGCGGGTAACCTGGATCTGGCTGTAATGCTGACGGAGGGAGCTATTGCCGACATTAACAAAAACCCCGGCTTGAAAATTGTGGGGCAGTATGTCTCCTCTCCGTTGCACTGGGGCGTGCACGTACATGCGGAAGATGGCCCCCTAGATACACATACCCTGATAAATACCCCGTTCGCGATTAGCCGCAAAGGCTCAGGTTCTCACCTCATGGCCTACGTATATGCTCAACAACAAGGCTGGAACCCGGAGGAGTTACGCTTTGTAGAGGTAAAAAACCTGGAAGGGGCCCGCAAATCTCTGGCAGAAGGAACGGCAACGGCTTTCTTATGGGAAAAATTCACAACCAAGCCCGTTGTTGATTCGGGAGAGTGGCGCCGCATAGATGTAGTACTAACCCCTTGGCCTAGTTTTGTGGTAGTGGGCCGCGAAGAAGTAGTCAACCAGCAGGGTGTAGCCATCCAGAAGCTCCTGGAACAGATCAAAGTTTACCTAACTAAGACCACAAAACCACAGATCATTTCTCTCATCAACCAAGACCTCGGACTTGATGAAACCGATGTGGAGATTTGGTTGGCCCAAACTCGTTGGGATTGTCTGCCTCAAATTAGCTCAGAAACCCTGTCCATTACGGAGTCTACTTTGGCAGCAGTGGGTTTGGTGAACCAACGGTTGGATCCTAAAGCCTATATTGCCCCGTATACGCAGTTGGTGTAAATCGCCCAATTAATTCGCTAAAGCGCCTTTAAGCATAGGACTCCGCACGGCTTCCTTGCTTGATCCTACCTACACCCATTACTTTGAAGGATGTGCGGCATCCACGTTTACCTTTCTGATTCTCCCCAGGAAGATTCTCTACAACACATGATGGCTTCGGGTACACACCGAGGACCGGACCATTCGGGCAGGGAATCTATTTCCCTTGCCAACCATTGGCTAGGCTTGGCCGCTAACCGCCTGATGATTAGCGATCGCTCCACGGCCAGCCATCAACCACTGGCAGGGCCAGAGCACAGTTGGCTGATTTACAACGGAGAACTGTATAACGCCTTCGAGCTGCGCAACGAATTGCTGCAAATTGGAGGTATCACCTTTAAATCCCGCAGTGATACCGAGGTGCTCCTGCATGCCCTGTATCAATGGGGCACCGACTTGATTCCTCGGCTTAACGGTATGTTCGCTTTTGCCTTCTGGCACGGCCAAAAGCAGGAACTCTGGCTGGCCAGAGATCGAAGCGGCATGAAACCTCTCTATTGGACCCAAGCAGATGGAGATAGAGTATATAGTTCAGAGGTGAGGGGCCTCATGGCGGGGTTGGGGCATAAGCTGCGACCAGAACCAGAGGAGATCAAAAACCTACTCATGCAGCGGCATCCCCAGTACAGCGGTTACCAAGGTGTACAACCTGTTCAGCCCGGTGCCTACCATCGTTGGTCGGCTGCCTTAGGTTGGTCCGAAACAAAGTGGTATGCCCAACCCAGGAATGTAACCCCTCCTTCTGAGCCCATTTCACAACTCAAAGAATTGATGACGGATGCCCTGCTGCGGCAGATGGAAGCCCAGGTACCTATGGGCATGTTTTTGAGCGGTGGGGTAGACAGCACCTTGTTGCTAGCTCTGCAGCAAGAAGAAGGTATTCCTCGTTTGCCTGCCTTTTCAGTGTCTCACCGCCCCGAGGATGTGCGATTTGGAACCCGAGATGGTGATTATGCTGCCCAAGCGGCCAAGCAGTACCGAACCACCCTGGATAGCCTGGAAATCACTCCTCAGGTGCTAGAACGCTTTCCCGAGTACATTCAAGGGATGGACGTACCCATTGGGGATAGTGGAGGCTTTCTTACTTGGCTGCTGGCCGGGCGGGCAAAGAGCCAGGGGTTTGGGGTTGTGCTGAGTGGTGCTGGTGCCGATGAGCTATTTGCTGGGTATAACCGATTGGCCGCTTACCAGCGTTACTTGCGCCGATTAGAATTTTGGCACCGCACGGCTCCCTTGTTACAAAAACTAGCCCCGCTACTGCCCACGGCCAAAG
>DMST01000259.1:4718-9616 GCA_003454975.1 Cytophagales bacterium
CGGGCCGCGCATACTTCCAACTGCTACGCAAGTTCGCCCAGCGCATCGGTACCAATCCCGCCGAGACCTGGCGCAGGTTTCAAGGGCTTATTGTACCCCCTGTATTCGAAAGAGTTTGGCAGGAAAATGCCAATACAGAAGATTGGCTGAACTGGGCCCAGCAGCAGGATATGGTAGAATACTTGCCCAAACAGGTTCTAGCCCTCAGCGATACCTTTACTATGGCCCACGGCCTGGAGTTACGTGTGCCCTATTTAGATACTGATTTGGTCCACTGGGCCGAACAGCTACCGGTAGAGTTCCGCTTGCAAAGTGGCCCTAAGTGGTTATTAAAAGAGCTTCTTACTCAGCTAGACGGCAAGAAGTACGCCCAGCGGCGTAAAGAAGGATTTGGCCTGCCACTCGGTCGCTGGATCCAAACCGGGGAAGCGGATGACTGGCTCTCGTTTCTGAATCGTAATGACTTGGTTCTCTGGGAACATTTAGACCCTGCTACTCCACGCCAATGGGTCAAGGCTCAGCAAGCGGGCAAGGCAGATTTCGCGCAGGAGATTTGGAATGTGGTGACGGTGGCGAATTGGTTGGAGCAGCATTAATTCCATATTTTTTCCCACTCCCTGTAATAATCTCCTAAGAATTGCATCTAACGGGATGAATTGATCAAGCAATTAGGATAATAGACGACATGAAAAGAGTACCCTACCTCATGAGTGTGCTGGCACTGATCTTATTAGTAGTTAATGCCAAGGCATCTACCATTAATGGCAATCCGAAAACTGAACCATTGGCCCACAGTCTGCTGTGGAAAATTGAGGGGGCAGACATTCAAACCTCCTACCTCTACGGTACTTTTCACCTTCTGGCCCCGGATGATATGTTTTTGCAAGAAGGTGTAGAGCAAGCCTTTGCCGAAACGGATCAACTGGTGCTGGAACTGGATATGGACGACCCGAAGATGCAGCGCACTATGATGAAGAACGTGACCATGCACGACAAGGTCACTCTGGAAGACCTACTATCGGCGGAAGATTATGCCTTGCTTGATGAGCGGCTTAAGGGTTTCATGGGAGTAGGTGTAGGCCTCTTTAAAAAATGGATGCCGGGTATGCTTTCTTCGGTGTTCATCCTGGAAGTAATTGGTACCCAGCCGGCAAGTGTAGAAGAATCGCTGATGGAGATTGCGGAAAAGGAGGAGGAAGAGGTATACGGCTTGGAAACCGTAGAAGGGCAATTAGATCTATTCCACTCCATTCCTTATGAGGTGCAAGCTGAGGGTTTGGTGGAGTTTCTGCACAACAAAGAAATGGCTGCCGAACAAATGGCGCTTATGACGGAACTGTACGTGTCCAAAGACATCGAAGCTCTGTACGACATGATTGAGAACGACCCCTCATCCAGCGCCTTACCTACGGATACTTTCTTGGACGCACGGAACGAAAACTGGATCCCGAAGATGGGTGAGTATGCTAGTGAGACGCCTACTTTCTTTGCCGTAGGGGCAGGCCACTTGGCGGGAGAAAAGGGAGTAATCAACCTGCTGCGGGAGGCAGGCTATACAGTAACTCCAGTATTAGCTACTGAGATAGACTGAGACAAAAGGGAGTGTAGTTAGTAGCACGACTTCAGGTCGTGCCACCAATAATTTCCATTTCGAAGAGCTCTGCCAAGTGATGGCGGAGCTTTTCTTTTACCTGAGAGATATCCTGCGGTGCGCCTAACTCCTGCTCCAGGCTAGTGACCGCCTTGTCGTCTATGCCGCACGGGATGATGTGCCCAAAATAGTTGAGATCGGTATTGATGTTGAAAGCCAACCCGTGCATGGTAACCCATCGACTTGTTTTTACACCCATCGCGCAAATTTTCCTCGGGTCCTTCTGCTCCACGTAGTCCACCCACACACCCGTAAGGCCCTCGATCCGGCCTGCTTCCACACCATAGTCGGCGCAAGTCAAAATAATGGCCTCCTCCAAATACCGCATATACTTATGTATGTCGGTAAAAAAATTGTCCAGGTCTAAAATAGGATATCCTACGATCTGTCCAGGGCCATGGTAGGTAATGTCTCCGCCACGATTAATCTTGTAGTAGGTAGCCTGCGCATCTTCCAGCCCTTTCTCGTTCAGCAACAGGTTTTCTTTGTTCCCGGTCTTGCCCAGCGTATAGACGTGCGGATGCTCTACGAATAGCAGATAATTATCCGTAGGAGTTTCCCCTTGAGGGTCATCCAGCTTTCTGTTTTCGATTTTACGGGCTACCGTGGCCTGGAAAAGTTCCGTTTGGTAGTCCCAGGCCTGTTGGTAATCCATCAGGCCCAGGTCACGAAACTCCACCTGCTTATTTAGATGGGTATTCAATCGTCTATTTGGGGGATTTTTTAGTCAGTCACCTCTACTCCGCGCCAGAAGGCCACGCGGTCCGTGATGCCTTTGGCCGCGTCCTTAGGGGCTGGGTAGTACCATGCAGCATCCGAGTTTTCGGAGCCACTCACGCTTACATTGTAGTAGCTAGCGGTACCCTTCCAAGGGCACACAGTGTGAGTATCACTTTCAGAAAAGTACTCCTTTTTGATGGAAGAAACAGGGAAGTATTTGTTTCCTTCTACGGTGACAATGTCATCGCTTTCTGCAATGACCTCACCATTCCAAATTGCCTTTGCCATAGTTGTTTTGGGGTCTAAAAAGATGTCCTCGTCACCTTTTATTGTTTAACTACAAACAAATAAACAGAAAAGTGCCCCCCTTGTGCCAATGAATTGCTGACAAAAACGAAACATTTTTGGCGCTTTGTCCTATTGCAATACCAGGCATTTGCTACTTTCGACACCTCAATGGCTTTGCCCAATCGAACTACCACCTTGACTACACAAAACTCCTCCTCAGAACGAACCAGGTTTTTGGTCAAGAACCTGCTCCGTGGCCTGCTTAGCCTCGTGATCCTCGTGGTGGGATTTGTACTTTTCAAAAAGTACGTAGATCTGGACTTTACCGCGTGGCTACAGCCCTTGTACGACAATCCGGCCTGGGTGTACCTCATCTATACGATATCCGAAATCATGGTGGGTATCATCCCGCCGGAGTTATTCTTCATGTGGGCACTCAACACCGGCTCGGCTGTAGAATATGCAGGTATTGTAGCCGCGCTCGCGGCACTTTCCTATGTTGCAGGGCTCATTGGCTATTGGGTAGGCAACCGCTTTTCTCGCCGTCGCTTCTTTCGAATTATCCGGGTCCGCTTCATCCGACGATACGAACGCTATTTCGATACCTTTGGCGCCTTTCTCATCATAGTAGCGGCCCTTACTCCCTTGCCTTTTTCAGGCATCGCTATGCTGGTAGGGTCAGTAGGGTTCAATTTCCGCAAGTATTGCCTTTATGCTTCTATTCGTTTTGTGCGCTACGCGGCATACTCCTTCATTATTTGGGAAGCAAATACGCTCTAAATTGAATCACTTTTGTGAATTTCGCAGTTATAAGTACATGAGAAGTAATAGAAATCGATTGCACTACATACCGTTATTGCTAACATTGTTTTTTTTCGGCTTGGTGCCGACTTATTCTTCCGCTCAAAATCAGCCCAATACTTTTGTAGGATTGAAAAGCGGTAAGGTCCTTTACCCAGAATCCATCGCACTGCGTGAGCGAGGCTTCGGTGGTTCTTATTTAATATTGGATGGTCGTGACCAGGTACTACTTAGCGACATCCTGTTTTTCCAAAACCAGGATGGCTATTTCATCTATGAGCCTATAGAAGGGGCTAACCGCAGCTCTTTGATGCGTCGCGAGTTTCAGGGTCGAATTACACTTTTCACCATCACGCGGGTGGTTTACAACACTAACTTCGATCCGTACCGGACCAATAATTTCCGAAACAACGGTAGCTCTCGTGAGCGAACGGAATACTATTTCCGGAAAGACAATGGGATAGTACAGCGCTATAACTACCGCAACCTCAGAATTGCCCTGTCGGATAATCCGGAGAGCCTTGCCATATTGCAAGAAGTAGGCCGCCGCCGGTTCTTGATGTATTCACTATATGGAGCAGGCGGAGCGATTGCCGTATACTCTATGTTGCAAACCCTACAAGACGGTACTATTCCTTTATCCACATGGTTGGGTGTGGGGCTACTTACGGTACCTACTTTTTTAGGATCCGGTATAGATGCCAAAATGGAGCAAGCCCTACTCCTGTACAACAAGAGCTACTAACAGTAAACAATCTTTGAGCTGGCAGGTTGAGCCAGCAAACGAATACTACATGGCGCAAGCACAGCCCCATACTGGGGTACTTCTGGTCAACTTAGGTACCCCGGATAGCACCAGCACAAAAGACGTGCGTACCTATCTACGGGAATTCTTGATGGACGGACGGGTCGTGGACATCCCCAAACCCATCCGTTGGTTCTTAGTCAATAGCATTATTGCTCCGTTTAGGGCACCTAAATCGGCCGCAGAATACCGGAAGCTGTGGACCGACCGGGGTAGCCCGCTCAAGTTTTTTGGTTACGATGTCCGTGACGGCTTGCAAAAGAACTTGGGTCAAGACTTCCAAGTAGAGCTAGCCATGCGCTACCAAAATCCCAGCATAGCAGAGGGTCTTGCAGCTTTGCAAGAGGCTAAGGTGGGGAGAATCATTGTGATTCCGCTCTTTCCGCAGTATGCCAGTGCTACCAACGGTTCGGTGGCAGATAAGGTGATGGAAATCACCCGTACCTGGCAGGTAGTGCCCTCTATTCAGTTTATCAACCAGTTCCCAGATCATCCCTCAGTGATTGAGACCTTTGCAGAACGTGCCCAGCCGCACATGCAGCACGAATGGGATCATGTGCTTTTTAGCTATCACGGGTTGCCTGAGCGGCAAATACGCAAAGCGTCTACCGGCTACTGCCAGCTTTCGGATAA
>DMST01000259.1:9648-29226 GCA_003454975.1 Cytophagales bacterium
GTGCTGTAGCCAATACGGCCCCCAGAATCAATATTGCTACCGGGCACAGTGCTTCCTTACTAGCCGTAAGATTGCCGAGGCGCTCAACATACCTGAAGAGAAATATACGGTTACCTTCCAAAGCCGTCTGGGTTCGGACCCTTGGGTAAAACCCTATACGGACGATACCATGCGTGCGCTAGCGGATACCGGTGCCAAAAGGCTTCTGGTGTTTTCTCCGGCCTTTGTAGCGGACTGCCTGGAAACTAACATTGAGCTTGGCGAAGCCCTAAAGGGAGATTTTGAGGAGCTAGGGGGAGAGCATCTACAGCTAGTAGAATCGCTAAATGATCACCCACGCTGGATTGCTGGCCTACAAGAGATGGTTATGGCTACCCTTGCCCCTGCGGAAGCAGAAACACAACCTGCGTAGCCAACTAGCATTCTGGCATTTCTCAGAAATAATCTGGTGCCAAAGAGGACAGATGGTCGCCAGGAACTCAAAGAGGCACGAAAAGCTTGGAGAACTTCATAAATACTCTTTGAGTTTTTTGTGTAAACACTGGCGCCTCTATTTTCTTTTTCTCCACTCCAAATCAGCCCTTTGCTGAGGGCTCTCTTCAGTGGAATTTCTGATAGAAGAAGATGCCCCACTCCCCATCACTGAGCGAATGCAGGTTCTGAAAAGGGCAAAAGTGATGGTTTTTGAATAAACAATACGGGCTGCTACTATCGGGCGAGGGCAGGGCTTCCCTTAAAATTCAGTAGGCGCTATTAAGTTTTTAATCTTTATTCTGGGAAACCTGATTTTTTGCCCAACTTAGCTGCCATTCTACCGGAATAAGCCGTATCGGAAATTTGAATCTCCATTTAGACTGTACTTCGCATGGCTGCTAACCCCGACAAGAAAATTCTCATCACCGGAGGCGCCGGATTTATCGGTTCTCACGTGGTGCGGCTGTTTGTCAACAAATACCCCCAATACCAAATTGTAAACCTCGATGCTCTTACTTACGCGGGTAATCTGGAAAACCTCTCGGATATAGAGGATAAGCCCAACTACCGCTTTGAGAAGGGAGATATTACCGACGGCGAATTCGTACATAGCTTCTTTGAGAAGGAACAGTTTGATGGCGTACTACACCTGGCAGCAGAGTCACACGTGGATCGCTCCATCAAGAATCCCATGGCATTCATTGTAACCAATGTGATGGGTACGGTGAATTTACTGAACGCAGCCAAAGAGGCTTGGAAGGACCAACCCGAAGGAAAACGTTTTCACCACATTAGCACCGATGAGGTGTATGGCTCTCTGGATGATGGGGGCTACTTTTTAGAATCTACTTCTTACGATCCTAAGTCCCCGTATTCGGCCAGTAAGGCATCCTCGGACCATTTTGTGCGGGCCTATCACAACACTTACAAACTGCCCGTGGTGTTGACCAATTGCTCGAATAACTATGGCCCCAATCAGTTTCCTGAAAAACTGATCCCCCTGTTCATCAACAACATACGCCATAATAAGCCCCTGCCGGTGTACGGTAAAGGGGAGAATGTTCGGGATTGGATTTATGTGATTGACCATGCCCGGGCTTTGGATACAGTTTTCCACCAGGGTGAGGACGGGGCTACGTATAATGTGGGTGGGTTTAACGAATGGAAAAACATTGACCTGATTCGGGTGATGTGCCGGGTCATGGACCGTAAACTGGACAGAGCGGAAGGCAGTTCGGAGGAACTGATCACGTACGTGAAGGACCGTGCCGGTCATGATCTGAGGTATGCCATCGACTCTACAAAAGTAATGGAAGAGCTAGGCTGGAAACCCTCCTTGCAGTTTGAAGAAGGGATAGAAAAGACCATAGACTGGTACCTGGAGAACACAGCTTGGCTAGATCGGGTTACCTCAGGATCATATCAGGAGTACTACAAAGAACATTACCAATAGGCCATGAAAGGAATCATTCTAGCCGGAGGTTCTGGCACCCGATTGCACCCCCTTACGCTTGCCATGAGCAAGCAAATGATGCCGGTGTATGACAAGCCCATGATCTACTATCCGCTGACGACACTAATGCTAGCGGGTATTCGGGAGATTTTGATTATTTCTACACCACAAGATTTGCCCAACTTCCAACGGCTGTTGGGCGATGGAAAGAGCTTGGGCTGTGAGTTTAGTTACGCAGAGCAACCCCGTCCCGAAGGCCTGGCACAGGCATTCATCATTGGCAAGGAATTCATTGGTCAAGATAAAGTAGCGCTTATTCTCGGTGATAACATTTTCTATGGTAATGGCCTGTCCCAACAGTTGCAGGGCAATATAGATCCCGATGGGGCCATTGTGTATGCCTACCATGTGAATGACCCCGAACGCTACGGAGTAGTAAAATTTGACAAGGAAGGCAAGGTGATCTCCATTGAGGAAAAGCCTAAAGAGCCTAAATCAAGCTTTGCCGTGCCCGGCCTATACTTTTATGATAATCAGGTGGTGGATATCGCGGCAAACATAAAGCCCAGCCCCCGCGGTGAGTTGGAAATTACGGATGTGAATAAGCGATACCTGGAGCAGGGAAATTTGAAAGTAAGTGTGATGAACCGGGGCACAGCGTGGTTAGATACGGGCACCTTCACCAGTTTGATGCAAGCCGGGCAGTTTGTACAGGTAATAGAAGAACGGCAAGGTCTGAAGATTGGCAGCCCTGAGGAAGTTGCCTTCAAAATGGGTTTTATTGACGTAGACCAGTTAAGCGTATTGGCCCAACCGTTATTGAAGAGCGGATATGGTGCCTATTTGCAGCAAATTGTGAAACAGCATGCAAGTTGAGAAGTCTCCCTTGGCAGGATGCCTGGTACTTACCCCCCGTATCTTCAATGACCATCGTGGGTGGTTTATAGAAAGCTTTAACCAGAAGACCTGGGATGAGGCCCTGGGGCAAGAAATGAACTGGGTGCAAGACAACCACTCTGTTTCTCACCGGGGTGTTTTGCGCGGTCTTCACTTTCAAAATGGCGAGTTTGCCCAAGCCAAACTGGTGCGCGTAGTGCAAGGGGAGGTGATTGACATTGCGGTAGACCTACGCAAAGATTCTCCTACGTACAAGCAATCCTTTGCTACGCGACTATCGGCTGATAACCAAAGGCAGATTTTTGTGCCTCGAGGGTTCGGTCATGGTTTTGTGGCCTTGCAAGAAAATACGGTGCTGCTCTACAAGTGCGACAACTACTACGCACCCCAGGCAGAAGGGGGCATTCGGTTCGATGATCCTGATTTGAATTTGGACTGGGGGTTGCCACATGATGAACTGATTCTATCTGATAAGGATCTGAAGCTGCCTAGCTTAAAAGAGTGGGAAAATGGCTAAGCGCATTCTGCTTCTAGGAGCCGGGGGGCAGTTAGGCCAATCGTTTCTAGCCCTGGCCAACCACTTTCCAGAATTGGAGTTTGTATCTGCCAATCGGTCCCAGTTCGACTTCCTCCAACCCGACACTATTTCAGCGTTGCTACAGGAAGTGAAGCCTGCCGTTTGTATCAACTGTGTGGCCTACACCGCCGTAGATCTGGCAGAAGATGAACCCGAAAAAGCTCAAGCCATCAATGTAGAGGCGGTACAGCAACTTGCAGCAACCTGCCAAAACATGGGAATCTTGTTGGTGCACTTTTCTACTGATTATGTTTTCAATGGTGCACGGGGAGAGGCCTATACCGAAGCGGACGAAACTGATCCGCAAAGTGAATACGGCCGCACTAAGCGGGATGGTGAGAGAGTGATCCAAGCGTCGGGAGCTGCCCATTTGATCTTCCGTACCTCCTGGCTCTATTCTGCTTTTGGTAAAAATTTTGTCAAAACCATGGTTCATCTGGGTGCAGACCGAGAGGAGTTGACGGTGGTAGACGATCAAGTGGGTACCCCCACTTATGCCGCCGAATTGGCAAATACCGTACTGGCTTGGTTGCGCGATGGCGTTACCCCGGAACAGTATGGGTTGTATCACTATTCTAATGAAGGAGTAGCCACGTGGTATGATTTTGCCTGTGCTGTGATGGAATATGCAAACCTGTCGGCGAGGGTAATTCCGGTCTCCAGCAAGGTATTTCAACAGAAAGCGAAACGGCCTTCCTTTTCTCTGCTAGCTAAAAATAAGATCAAAAACGTACGCAAAATTGAGATTCCGCATTGGCGCGACAGCCTGAGGGAATACTTGCATGCGGGAGAAGATTAATTTATTCCTAAGCCTTTTGAGGGGCTTTTTTATATCCAATTGAGACCTCTATTTTTACCGTTCATCTACATCATCATAGAGTTTGAAATTTCTTTTCGTATTCGGCACTCGGCCTGAAGCCATCAAGATGGCCCCCCTGGTAAAAGCCTTCCAAGCCGAACCCACTTTCGAAACCAAAGTATGTGTGACAGGCCAGCATCGGGAAATGCTGGATCAGGTGTTAGAGTTTTTTGACATCGTTCCAGATTTCGACCTGCAGCTCATGTCCCCCAACCAAACCCTGTTTGATATCACCACCCGTGCACTTACCGGGCTGCAAGGTGTGCTTAAGGAGTTTGAAGCGGATAATATTATAGTTCAGGGAGATACCTCTACGGCATTTGTAGGAGGGCTCACGGGGTATTATCTACAAAAAGATGTGACCCACATTGAGGCCGGATTGCGGAGTCACGATTTGTATTCTCCCTGGCCAGAGGAGGGCAACCGAAAATTGGTTGGTCATATTGCTACGTACCATTTCACCCCCACAAGCAAGGCTACTCAGCACTTGAAGGAAGAGGGCATTTCGAAGAATGTACATCAGGTAGGCAACACCGTGATCGATGCTCTATTCTTAGGGCTGGATATGATCAAGAAGAGGGGAGAGGAAGACTTCTTTACCCATTTTGAAGGAATAGACCTGAATAAGCGCGTCATCCTGGTAACGGGACATCGGCGGGAGAGCCTGGGCGAACCCTTCGAAAATATTTGCCGGGCTATCAAAGAAATTGCCAGCCAATACCCCGACGTGGAAGTGGTATACCCTGTACACCTCAACCCCAATGTGCGCAAAACGGTGAACGCCATTTTGGATGGAATAGACAACGTGAAGTTGATAGAGCCCTTAAGCTATCCCTACCTCATTTGGCTGATGGAAAAGAGCTTCTTTGTCCTCACCGACAGTGGAGGTATTCAAGAAGAGGCACCCTCACTAGGCAAACCGGTATTGGTAATGCGGGATGTAACCGAACGCATGGAAGGAATAGAGGCGGGCACGGCCATGCTGGTTGGGACTGACTACGACAAAATTTTGGGTGAGGCAAAACGATTATTAGACGATACTGAGCATTACACCGCCATGGCAAAAGCCGTAAATCCTTACGGAGACGGTACTACTAGCCAACAGGTATTGCAGGTATTAAAAAGTACATATGAGCAAGGATAATTCAGTAGTGATGGTAGGCCTGGGATACATCGGCTTACCCACTGCGGCCCTGATGGCCAGCCGGGGTCTACAGGTGACTGGGGTAGACATCCAGCAATCTGTAGTAGATACGATCAATAAAGGAAAGATTCACATTGTAGAACCAGACCTTAGCGGGTTGGTGCATCACGTGGTTTCGCAAGGCACTCTGGTGGCCAATACCCAACCCGTGAGTGCGGGCACTTACCTTATTGCCGTGCCTACCCCCTTTAAGGGGGAGCATCAGCCGGATATCCGCTACGTGGAATCGGCTACCCGCAGTGTAATCCCCCACCTAAAGCCCGGTGACCTTTTCATCATTGAATCCACTTCTCCGGTAGGTACTACCGAAAAGATGCAGGCTCTTATAGAAGGGGAGCGTCCGGAACTGAAAGATGAGCTCTATATCGCCTATTGCCCCGAGCGTGTGCTGCCCGGCAATGTCATTTATGAGCTGGAGCACAATGACCGTGTGATTGGTGGGGTCAATGCTACCTCTACCGCCAAGGCGCTTGAATTCTACGCCCGGTTTGTGAAAGGCGAATTGCACGCCACCAACGCTAAGACGGCTGAGATGTGCAAGTTGGTAGAAAACTCCTACCGAGATGTGAATATTGCCTTTGCCAATGAGCTCTCTCTCATCTGTGATGAGGCCGGTATTAATCCCTGGGAGCTCATTGCGCTGGCCAATAAGCACCCAAGGGTAAACATATTACAACCGGGTACGGGAGTAGGCGGCCACTGTATTGCAGTAGACCCCTGGTTCATTGTGTCTGATTTTCCCCAGCAGGCCAACATCATTCGCCAGGCCCGCGAGATCAACAATTACAAAACCCTCTGGGTCATAGAGAAAATCAAAAATGAGGCTTTGCAATTTGAGCAAAAGCACGGCAGAGTGCCCGTAGTGGCGGCTCTCGGCCTGGCCTTCAAACCCAATATTGATGACTTGAGGGAAAGCCCTGCTTTGGAAGTAGCGCGAGCGTTGAAAAGCGAAGGGATGAACCTATTGGTGGTAGAACCCCACGTGCCCTCTCATGCTGAATTTGAGCTTAGAGAACTGGAAGATGTGCGTGAAAATGCTGATATTTTGGTGGTATTAGTTGCCCACAACGCTTTCCGACAATACAATTGGCCTGCCCAAGAAGATAAACGAGTGCTGGATTTCTGTGGGGCGATCAAGCCAAACTAGAGATGAAAAAAGTACTTGTAGTGGGAGGAGCTGGTTATATCGGCTCTCACACCGTAGTTGCCTTGGCCAATCGAGGGTATGAACCTGTTATTGTAGATAATTTTTACAATGCGGACCCTAAAGTGCTGGCTGGGCTTACGGACATTCTGGGGAAGAAAGTTAGTCTTCGATTTGCCGATGCAAAAAACTACCAGGAGCTAGCTCAGATAGTGCATCAAGAAGGCGGAGACATCCACGGAATCATCCACTTTGCGGCCTACAAGTACGTAAATGAGTCTTTGTCCAAGCCCTTGGATTATTACCGCAACAATCTGGACAGTCTACTCAATGCATTACAGCTAGCCGTAGATTTCCACATTCCCGGGCTTATTTTCTCCTCTTCCTGTACCGTATACGGAGCCCCCACCGAAGCCCCGGTAAAGGAAAGCGCCCTCAGTTTGGGATTGGCTACCAACCCCTATGGCAAGTCCAAAGAGATGGGAGAGCGGATATGCGAGGATGTAGCCAAACGCTATGAAGACCAGCTACGGGTGCTCTCCCTGCGGTATTTCAATCCTATTGGGGCCCACCCTTCCGGTCTTTTGGGAGAATTACCTACTCGGGAAACCCAGAATCTGGTACCCATTCTACTCGAAATTGTGCGCGGTGAACGGAAGAGTATCAAAATTTTCGGCGAAGATTTCGATACTCCGGATGGCACCTGTGTGCGGGACTTCGTGCATGTAATGGATGTAGCCGAGGCCCACGTGACGGGATTAGAGTATGCTGCTCAGAGAAGGCAATCCTCCGCTTATGACTTCATTAACATTGGCACGGGTACAGGCACCTCCGTTCGGCAAGTAGTAGAGGGTTTCCAGCGATTGAATGATTTTCCGTTGGAAGTAGAAGTAACGGAAAGACGAGCAGGTGATGTGCCTGCAGTATATGCGGATACTACCAAGGCAAAGAGCCGTCTGGGATGGAAAGCCCAATACACGGTAGATGAGGCATTGGTCCATGCTTACCAATGGACTCGGCACTACCTAGGCACATCCTGAAGTCTCCGGAATCGTCTTCTATTGCTGCAATCGGCTTGGGAATAAAAAATATGTTTTTTGGGGCTAGTTTTTTCTAGCTTTGCGGTCAATTTTGCTCGATTAGACATGTCAGATAAAAAAATAGCGGTTGTAGGACTAGGGTACGTAGGATTACCATTGGCCGTAGAGTTCGGCAAAAAGCGACCCACCATCGGCTACGACATCAATCAGCCTCGGGTAGACGAACTTCGTAACGGCACTGACCGTACCCTGGAAACTACCCCAGAGGAGCTAGCTGCAGCTAAACATCTTACTTATACTTCATCGCTGGATGATTTGAAGGAGGCGCAGATATACATTATCACCGTGCCAACTCCCATTGATGAATACCACAAACCAGACCTTACGCCTTTGCGCAAAGCCAGCGAGGCTATCGGGAAGGTGGTTTCAAAAGGAGATATACTAATCTATGAGTCTACGGTGTATCCGGGTTGTACCGAGGAGGACTGTATTCCCATTGTAGAGCGAGTATCAGGGTTGAAATACAATGAGGATTTCTTCGCCGGATATTCTCCAGAACGTATCAATCCAGGAGATAAGGTGCACCGTCTGACCACCATCAAAAAGGTAACCAGCGGTAGCACGCCTGAGATCGCCGAAGAGGTGGATGCTCTTTATCGAGACATTATCGAAGCCGGTACCCACAAGGCTTCTTCTATCCGTGTAGCAGAAGCGGCTAAGGTGATTGAGAATAGCCAAAGAGACGTGAACATTGCTTTTGTCAATGAACTCTCTTTGATCTTTGAAAAAATGGGATTGGATACCCTAGAGGTATTAGAAGCCGCCGGAACTAAGTGGAATTTCCTTCCCTTCCGTCCAGGATTGGTAGGAGGCCACTGCATTGGGGTAGATCCTTACTACCTTACCTACAAGGCTGAAAGCCTGGGATATCATCCGGAGGTGATTCTAGCCGGTCGCCGGATCAACGATAATATGGGTGCTAACCTGGCGAACCGTCTGGTGAAGCTGATGGCCCAAAAGGGCAATGCCATTAAGGGCACCCGCGTACTCGTACTGGGCATTACCTTCAAGGAAAACTGCCCCGACATCCGTAACTCCCGCGTTATCGACATCATCCTGGAACTGAAAGACTTCGGGATTGAAGTGGAGGTATATGACCCTCAGGCAGATAAGGCCGAGGTAAAACACGAGTACGGCGTAGATTTGATAGAAACCCCTACGGGCAAATACGAAGGTATTATTGCTGCCGTGGCGCATCATGAATTCACCGAGATGAATTTTGATGAGTACATGAGTGAAAACACAGCCCTGTTTGACGTGAAGGGGGTATTCGATAAAATGTTAGTTGACGGCAGACTCTAGTCTATGAAGCCTATCCAAATGGTTGACCTGAAGGGTCAGTATCATGCCATCAAGGCAGAGGTAGACCAGGCCATAGAGAATGTGCTGGAATCCAGTGCTTTCATCAATGGCCCAGAGGTGAAAGCCTTTGCTGAGGAGATGGCCGCCTACACCGGATCTACCAAGGTGATACCCTGTGCCAACGGCACTGATGCTCTGCAGATAGCCATGATGGCTTTGGGCTTTAAGCCGGGCGATGAGATCATTGTTCCTACCTTTACCTATGTAGCCACTGCCGAGGTGATTGCCCTGTTGGGCCTTACGCCCGTGTTTGTGGACGTATGCCCGAAAACCTTCAACATAGAGGTTAGCCAAATACAGGATAAAATCACCGAGCGTACGGTGGGTATTGTGCCAGTTCACCTGTTTGGGCAAGCGGCCAATATGGAAGGAGTAATGGAGGTGGCCAATAAGCACAACCTCCGGGTAATTGAAGACAATGCCCAGGCCATTGGGGCCCGAATTACCAAGGCCGATGGTACCGTCACCCAAACGGGTACGGTAGGAGATGTAGGTACTACTTCGTTCTTTCCCTCAAAGAATTTGGGTTGCTATGGCGATGGCGGTGCCATTCAGGTGCAGGACGAGGCATTGGCCGAGGAATGCCGGGTAATTGCTAACCACGGGCAGCGCAAGAAATACTACCATTCCGTTATTGGCTGCAACTCGCGGCTAGACTCCGTTCAGGCGGCCATCTTACGGGTAAAGCTTCGCAAATTGGATGAGTACAGTGGTGCTCGCCAGCAAGTAGCTGCAAAATACGATGAAGCTTTGGGGGGGAACTCCCTGGTGACGATTCCTGCTAGAAACCCCCGGTCAACGCATGTATTTCACCAATACACCTTGAAGTTAGATACTTCTATAAACCGAGACGAAATGAAGGCTTTCTTAGGAGAGCACAAGGTACCGTCTATGGTTTATTATCCCGTACCCTTGCACATGCAGGAGGCGTTTCGCCAGCCGGAGTTTACGGAAGGTGATTTTCCTGTGACGGAAGCGCTATGCAAACAGGTGCTTTCTCTTCCGGTGCACACCGAAATGGAAGAAGAACAGCAAGCATACATCATAGAAAAAGTACTAGAATTTCTAGGCTAATGGCAGACCAGGACTACTTCGTACACGAATCTTCTTATGTAGATGAAGGCTGTACCATTGGGGCGGGTACTAAGATCTGGCACTTCTCCCATATCATGCCCAATTGCGTACTGGGCGAGCGGTGCAATATTGGGCAAAATGTAGTCATATCTCCAGAGGTGGTTTTGGGTAATAATGTAAAAATCCAAAACAACGTATCCATTTACACCGGTGTGGTGTGTGAGGATGACGTATTCCTGGGACCCTCCATGGTGTTTACGAATGTAACCAACCCGCGGAGCGCGGTCAATCGACGTGGCCAATACGAGAAAACAACTGTAAAACAGGGAGCTTCCATAGGAGCAAACGCTACGGTGGTTTGTGGTCATGATATCGGGCGGTTTGCCTTTATTGGAGCGGGTGCCGTGGTAACTAAAAACGTACCTGATTACGCCTTGGTGGTAGGTAACCCGGCTAAGCAGCTAGGCTGGATGAGTGAATTTGGTCATCGGCTTGAGTTCAACGATGACGGTTTGGCTACTTGCCCTGAGAGCGGGGCAACGTACGAGTTAAGTGAAGGAAAAGTAACGAAGAAAGAAGGATGAAGAATTTTGCTCTGATAGGTGCAGCGGGCTACATCGCTCCCCGTCATATGAAAGCCATCAAGGAGACCGGAAATGATCTGGTGGCAGCTCTGGATACCTTTGACAGCGTAGGCATTATTGATAGCCATTTTCCTAATGCAGACTTCTTTGTAGAGTTTGAACGATTTGATCGCCACGTAGAGAAACTACGCCGCTCTGGCAAAAAAATTGACTATGTGAGTGTATGCTCACCCAACTATTTGCACGATGCGCACATGCGGTTTGGCTTGCGCAATGATGCAGATGTAATCTGCGAGAAGCCCATTGTGCTCAACCCCTGGAACATCGATGCTCTGCAGGAGATAGAGAAGGAGACCGGGCGCAAAATTTATAACGTATTGCAGCTGCGCCACCACCCCAGCATTTTAGAACTGAAGAAGAAGATTGAAGAGGGGCCTGCGGATAAAATTTACGATGTAGACTTAACGTACCTCACCTCTCGAGGACATTGGTACTACACATCCTGGAAAGGAGATGTGACCAAATCGGGAGGCATTGCCACCAATATTGGGGTACACTTTTACGATATGCTCACTTGGGTATTTGGCCCAGTGAAGAAGAACGTGGTACACGTGCACACCCATGACCGGGCGGCCGGGTACCTGGAGTTAGAAAAAGCGCGAGTACGTTGGTTCCTCAGCATCAACTTTGATGTGCTGCCTGACGAGATCAAGGCCAAAGGCCAGCGGACGTATCGCTCGATTACCGTGGAAGGCGAAGAAGTAGAATTTAGTGGAGGGTTCACAGACCTACATACCGTTACCTATCAAAATGTATTAGACGGCAAGGGTTGGGGATTGGATGCTGCCAGAACAGCCATACAATTGGTACATGATATCCGGCATGCCGAACCTGCGGGTCTGCAAGGTGAGTATCATCCATTTGCTAACAAGTCATTGGCACCGCATCCCTTTCAATCCTAATCAATAAAGTATTCTGAAGTAAAGTTGTTATGCTAGAAGGAAAATCCATACTCATCACCGGTGGCACAGGTTCATTTGGGAAGAAGTTTGTTGAAACCATTCTTACCGAGCATCCTGGAGTAAAGCGCCTGGTGATCTACTCACGGGATGAATTGAAACAGTTTGAGATGTCCCAAAAGTTTTCACCTTCTCAATATCCTCAGCTCCGCTACTTTATTGGTGACGTACGGGATGGTGAGCGCTTCAAGCGAGCGTGTGAAGGGATCGACATCATTGTGCATGCTGCGGCTCTCAAGCAAGTTCCTGCTGCAGAATACAACCCCATGGAGTGCATCAAAACCAACATTCTGGGGGCAGAAAATGTAATTAATGCTGCTTTGGATTGTGGCGTTACGGATGTAGTGGCGCTCTCCACGGACAAAGCCGCCGCACCCATCAACTTATATGGTGCTACCAAGCTGGCCTCTGATAAGCTGTTTGTAGCTGCCAACAACATGAAGGGCTCTCGGGATGTCAAGTTTTCAGTGGTTCGCTACGGTAACGTAATTGGCTCTCGCGGTTCGGTAATTCCTTTCTTCCTGAACAAGCGTACTGAAGGCGTACTGCCCATTACCCATCCAGACATGACCCGTTTCAACATCTCCTTGGAAGATGGCGTGTCTTTGGTAATGTATGCGTTGAAAAACCACTGGGGTGGTGAAATCTTTGTCCCCAAAATCCCTAGCTACCGAATTACGGATGTGGCTACCGCCATCAGTCCTGATGCCCAACAAGAAATTGTAGGTATCCGCCCGGGTGAGAAAATGCACGAGGAGATGATCACCGAGACCGACTCGTACAACACCATCGAACTGGACCATTATTACGTGATTACGCCTGCTATTCCTGTTTGGACCGAAGAGGATTTCATGAAAGCTTTCAACGGCCGCAAGGTGGAGCAAGGATTCAAATACAACTCGGGCACCAATGAGGATTTCATGACCGTGGAAGACCTCCGTGAGCAGATTCAGAAACACGTAGATCCTACCTTTAGCGTTTAATCTATGTCTTTAGGCCCCATCCCCTACGGGAAACAGCACATCACAGAAGAGGATATCCAAGCGGTATCGGTAGCCCTCAAGGCAGATTATCTCACGCAAGGTCCTTCTATCAAGGCCTTTGAGGAGGACTTTGCCACCTATGTAGGTTCTAAATATGCGGTTGCTGTTTCCAACGGAACCGCGGCACTGCATTTGTGTGCCCTGGCCCTGGGGGTGGAACCCGGCCAAAAGGTGATTACTACACCCATTACCTTCTCTGCTTCGGCCAACTGTGTACGGTACTGTGGCGGGGAAGTGGTGTTTGCTGATATAGATCCAGATACCTTCCTGATCGATCTTGCGAAGCTGGAAGAGGCGCTTAAGGCTGATCCTGAGATCGTGGGAATTATTCCCGTTGATTTTACCGGATTGCCCGTCAATCTGGAAAAAGTGAGAGCGCTGGCCGATGCGCACAACTGCTGGATCATTGAGGATGCTTGCCATGCGCCCGGCGGAGCCTTTGTGGATGCCAATGGGGCAGTAAGCAAATGCGGAAGTGGAATGTATGCCGACTTGGCAATTTTCTCCTTCCACCCTGTTAAGCACATTGCTGCGGGCGAAGGAGGGATGATCACTACCAACAACGAAAAGCTATACCAAGACCTGCTGCGCTTGCGTACGCACGGTATTACCAAGGACCCCAACCTACTGCATGAAAATCACGGCGGTTGGTATATGGAAATGCAGGACCTGGGTTATAACTACCGGCTTACGGATATTCAGGCCACCCTGGCAGCTAGCCAGCTCACCCGGGCCGATGCCGGTATGGTTCGCCGTCGCGAAATAGCCAAGGCGTACGATGCCGCTTTTGCCAATGAGGCTAAAGTAGGTATTCAGACCATCCCTGATGAGGCCCAGCATGCCTACCACCTGTACGTGATTCAGGTAGAAGACCGCAAGGGACTTTACGACTATTTGCGTGAGCACCAGATCTACTCACAGGTGCACTACATTCCGGTACACCGGATGCCCTACTACCAGGAGCTAGGTTGGAAACAAGGTGATTTCCCCTTGTCTGAGGCCTATTATGACCGGTGCCTGAGCCTACCCATGTTCCCTACCCTTACCGAGGAACAGCAGCAGTTTGTTATCGAACGTGTGCTAGCCTTCGTGAATGGCCAATAAGATTGCCTTAGGTACCGTCCAGTTTGGGCTGGACTACGGGATCAACAACTCCCAAGGAAAAACTCCCTACACGGAGGTAGAGGCCATTTTGTCCAAGGCTTCCCAACAGGGCATTGGCCTGTTGGATACTGCTGCTGCTTACGGAGATAGCGAAGCTGTTTTGGGGCGCTACCTGCAGCAGGACCCAGCAGCTTTTCGCTTGGTGACCAAGCTACCCGCTACCGTAACGATGGAGAATGCCGACCAGCATTTTAACACTTCTCTGGAGCGGCTAGGTGTTAACTCGGTGTACGGCCTCATTTTCCACAACTTCGAGAGCTACCAAAAGCAGCCTGGGCTGTGGGATTATTTACTGCAGCAGAAACAGGCGGGCAGGGTAGAAAAGATCGGATGCTCGCTGTATCATCCACAAGAGCTGGAAGCGCTTGTAAATGCAGGGCACATCCCCGACCTGATTCAGTTCCCTTTCAACATCCTGGACCGACGGTTCGAGGCCCTCTTTCCTCTGTTAGAAGAACATAACGTGGAGCTGCACACACGGTCCTCCTTTCTCCAAGGCCTGTTTTTCCGGGCACCGGAGTCGTTACCGGAGTTCTTTGCAGAGGCCAAACCCATGCTAGGGCAAATCCAGGCCTTTGCCAAGGAGCATGAGCAACCTCTGGGAGCCTTGCTATTGGGGTGGTGCCTGGCACAGCCAGCCCTGCATAAGGTGGTGATAGGCGTGGATACCGTACAGAACCTAGCAGACAACTTGGCTGCACTCCGCATTCCTACGGATACTCAAAGAGGATTTTCTACTTTAGTCAATACATTTTCGGCCGTAGCCGAAGACATTTTGCTCCCCTACACATGGCCCCAACGCAGTTAAATTTCTTTGACCTCACGGGTAAATCGGTGGTGATCACCGGTGGCTACGGCTACCTGGGTACTGCCATCACGCTAGGCCTTCAGCAGGCCGGGGCCACCGTATTTGTATTGGGCCGTACCGAAGCCAAGTTCCTGGAGGCTTTCCCCGAGGCCTCGAATACTCTCCGTTTCTTGCCCTGCGATGTGGCCTCTACCGAACAAGTGGAAGAAGCTATGCGTCAAGTGCAGGCCCATCACGGTTCGGTAGACGTACTCATCAACAATGCCTTTTATCTCAAGGGGAATGATCCTGAAGGTATTACTGACGAGGAGTGGGCCTATAGCATGGATGGGGTGATAGGTTCGGTGTATCGGTGCATTCGCGCCGCCACCCCTTACATGAAGGCACAAGGGTCGGGCAAGATCATCAATGTATCTAGCATGTACGGCATGGTGGCCCCCGATCTGGCCGTCTACGATGAGTTTCCGCAGTTTCGGAATCCGCCGCACTATGGAGCGGGTAAGGCTGCCCTGGTCCAGTTGACCAAATACTACGCCGGGTACCTGGGGCCAAACAACATTCAGGTCAACGCTGTGAGTCCGGGCCCCTTCCCCAGTGAGGGGGTTCAAGAAACTACGGGCTTCATCAAGCTGTTGGAGGAGCATACTATGCTGGGCCGCATAGGCCAGCCCGAGGATTTGCAGGGTATATTTGTTCTACTGAGCAGCCGGGGTTCTGATTTCATTACCGGACAGACCATTGCCGTGGATGGCGGCTGGACGGCTAAATAGACCGCTATGAAAATTGGTGCCATCATACAAGCGCGCATGGCGTCTTCCCGGCTTCCGGGCAAGATTCTGATGAAGCTACCTATGGGAGGCGAGCACTCCATACTAGACCATATCCTGTTACGGGCTCAGCAAGTTCCTTTGGTCAATGAGGTGATCCTTGCTACCTCTACCCTAGCAGACAATGATGTGCTGGCAGATACCTTTCAGCAGGTGCCAGTTTTTCGGGGTTCCGAAAATGACGTGTTAGAGCGGTTCTATGAAGCGGCCCAAGCTTACGAACTCGACCACGTGATTCGCCTTACGGCTGATAACCCCCTGATTGACCCAACATTGCTCCAACAAACACTGGAGTTCCATATAGAATCAGGAGCCGATTACACCAATACTACGGGCTTACCGCTAGGCATGAATTTCGAAATGTTTCGAATGCAAGCCTTGACCGCCAGCCATGAGCAAGCACAAGACCCAGCCGAGCGGGAACATGTTACGGTGTTTATGAAACGCCGGCCGGAACAATTTAAGCTGCAAACTAAGGAGTATAACCTATTGCCAGACGCCCGCATGACGGTGGACTATCCTTCTGATTTTGCCGCCTTGCACCTCATTTTCTCTCAGTTGGCTGGCAAGGGAGATTCCTTCGGTATCGAGGCACTACAGCAGCTGGTCTCGGAGCACCCTTGGGTGCTGGAGATCAATCGGCAAAACCAACAGGTAAAGGTGTGAAACCCCAGGTGATTATTCGGGCCGATGCTAGCGCCACCATAGGGTGGGGCCATGTATCGCGCACACTAGCCTTGGGGGCTATGCTACAGCCTACTTTCCAGGTTTCCCTTTTCAGCAAAGATCTTCCTGAAGGTTTGGCCCGCTGGGCTCAGCAATATGATATTACCCACCGGGCCATCACGACTGAAGAAGAGTTTGTAGAGTCACTACAACCGGGTGTGGCCGTTATTATGGACGGCTATCACTTCACCCAGGCAGATCAGGAAAGAGTCCGCGCCAAGGGTACTTTCTTGGTGATGCTGGATGATATCCCCCGGCAAGACCTGAGTGCTGATGTGGTGCTCAACACCGCACCGGGGATTACTCCTGCGGACTACCCGCAATATGCTGCAGAGCAGCTTTGGTTGGGCCCGGAATATGCCTTACTGCATCCTCCTTATTTCCTGCCCAGGCCTACGCCCTATAAAGGCACTGAATTTCCTACACGATGGGTCATCTGTTTTGGTGGTTCGGACCAATTAGACCTCACAGCTACTTTTATGGAATGGCTGTATCCTCAGCCAGAAGTGGCCAGCATCGTAGCCATTGTAGGAGGTTCTTATCAGCAGTATCCGGCGCTGGTAGAACGGGGAGCACGGCTTGGCGAGAAGGTGACCGTACATCAGGGACTTTCAGGTTCCGAAATGGCCAGCCAATTCCAGTCTGCTGAAGCGGCCATCGTTTCCGCTAGTAGCTTGGTATTCGAAGCATTGGCTAGCGGCCCGCTCGTACTGGCTGGGCACTACGTACCCAACCAGCGCAGGCTCTACGAGGGCTTTGCGGCTCAGGAAGCCATTATTCCTTTAGGGGCCATTCCCGACCTGCAACCCATAGATTTCTCTGTTCTACTTTCTCAATTGCGAGAGCCCGCTTTCCGCCAAAAGCACCTTACCCATGCCCGGCATAGCCTGGATGGTAAGTCCGCTACTCGGTTGCTGGAAGGGATAGGCCGTGTCCTCAATCGTAGCCGGACTTAACCGGGAACTTTTAGACGTAACCCGGAAGTTTGGGGGTAATCGGAAGTAAATACAAACGTTGGCTCCCCTGCGGGTTGGGTCAGGTACTTCCTTTGCTGTACTTTTGAGGAACACTATCAAGCAACGCAAAAACATGCAGATCAGCGGAAGAGGAATCGGAGGAGACCATCCGGTATTCATCATTGCCGAACTATCGGCCAACCACCAGCACAAAAAGCAGGTGGCCATCGATACCATCAAGGCAGCCAAGCAAACGGGCGCTGACGCCATCAAGCTGCAAACCTATACCCCGGATACTATCACGCTGAACTCTAAGAAAGAGTACTTTCAGCTGAAGCAAGGTACCATTTGGGACGGTCGCAATCTGTATGACCTCTACGAAGAGGCCCACCTGCCCTGGGACTGGCACCAAGACCTGTTTGAAGCCGCCGATAAGGAAGGCCTGGTTTGCTTCTCCTCACCGTTCGATTTCACGGCCGTAGACCTGCTAGAGTCACTCAACGCCCCGGCATACAAGATTGCCTCCTTCGAGATTGTGGATATTCCCTTGATTGAGAAGGTGGCCGCTACAGGCAAACCGATCATCATTAGCACCGGTATTGCCGGTATGGAAGACATAGAGTTGGCCCTGAGTGCGGCGCGCAAAGCAGGTGCGAAAGACATCGCGCTGTTGAAGTGTACCTCCTCATATCCGGCCCCCATCGACCGGGCCAACTTGACCATGATCAAAGATTTTGAAGAGCGGTTTGATATCATTCCCGGACTCTCGGACCATACCCTGGGTATCACCGTACCGGTAGTGTCGGTAGCTATGGGAGCAAAGGTGATCGAAAAGCACTTCATCCTGGATAAATCCATTGGCGGACCGGACGCTTCTTTCTCGCTAGATGTTAATGAGTTTACCGAGATGGTAAATGCCGTACGTGATGCTGAGAAATCGTTGGGTGTGGTAGACTATACGGTGACCGATAAGATGAAGCAGAGTCGCGAATTCTCTCGTTCGCTATTTGTAACCCAACCGGTGAAGAAGGGCGAAACTTTCACGTCAGAAAATGTACGTTCTGTGCGCCCCAATTACGGCCTGCACCCAAAGCACTACCAAGAGGTTTTGGGCAAAGTAGCCACGCAAGACATTGAAGCGGCCGAGCCCCTTTCTTGGGAGATGATAGAGCGCTAGTTTGCCAAGAAGTTAACCGTGATTCTGAGTCCAGCTATTCTGGACTCAGTTCTCCTTAATGGCGATATTCTCAACTATTCTTTACTTTTCAATTATGAAAAAATCTCAATTACAGTTTTGTAGCCTTTTTGTGTTAGTTTCATTAATGTCTGGCTGTCAAGAAGACCTTCAGCAAGAAGAACTGCCTCCACCCCTTGAGTCCATATTCTACTTCCCTACTCATGATGCAAGCCTATGGAGCACAACTATTCCTGTGGCTCAATCCACCACACACTGCCAATACGTAAATCGGAGTTCGGTCACTTTTAACCAGACCAATCTATCGATGTACTACCAATGTGCAGAAGCCGAGGATGCTAGTAGCTGCAGGGATGCAGGAGGCCAAGCATCCGTCTGTGTAGGTTTTCCATCTGTGCTTGGAAGATTCCAAGTAGAAGAACTCAATGATCTTGCTAAGGTAGATTCCGTACTTTTAGAGTTTGACGGCTTTTCGTGGGCATCTTCTTTAGAAGTACAAGTAGGTAATCAAGCATTTAGTATCCCCTTTGATCCCCTCGCTTATTATTCAGATTTCATTTTATTTAATAAGAGCCAATTCAAAGTGCTGTTTGTTCCCAATGATAATGGCTTGAGTTACTACCAGTTTATCTCTGAAAGTGGAGCTCGATTCTATCTACATGATCGTTTTGAATTAACAAAGCTGCCTATTGATCTCCGAGGGGAGATATTCGTTCAGATGAGAACCGGTTATTTTGCCGATGGCCAGTACCCTTCTCATTATGGTAGTGGCGAATGGTTGAATCCGCGATTGACAATATACTACCGGGAATAACGGGAACATCTTAACCTTAAAATCAACCTACTAATGAAAGGATTTCATGGACTATTGGCAGGGTTCTTTATTCTCCTATTGGTTTCCCTCCGCTTGAGAATCAATTACTGACCTTAATCCGAGGGCAGATTGTTCATATAAATCTGCACGCCGTCTATCGTCTCGGTGAGCTGTAGACCGGCGTGCAGGGCTATTTTGGAGGAAGATACATTCTCCTCCTTTACCTCGGCCCTGATCTTCACTGCCCCTAGCTGTTCTACCAGTAGCCTCACCATGCGTTTGCCTATACCCCGTCCGC
>DMST01000259.1:29238-32770 GCA_003454975.1 Cytophagales bacterium
CCGCGGGCGGTAGGCGCTACCGCCCAAGATAGGGTATAAACGGCGTGCTCTGGGTCAAAGTCAGAGCGGGTGGTACCCACGGGCTCGTCCCCTTCTTTCGCTAGAAATAGCTGCCGGTTCGGGTTTTCGATGGAGGCCTTTAGCCAGGTCTTATGGCCTTCCTCACTCACCAAATCAGTAGTGTGCGAGTTTTTGCGTGTCTCTTCGTCATTGCGCCAGGCTAATAGGAGCGCCCAGTCGTCAAAGGTTACCGGATGTAATTGCATCATGAGATACAAAGAAGGGGCTCCTACGTTCGAAAATCAATGCCGATGTGAAATGGTTACATCACCTTATTCAAAACCACATTATCCATTAGGGTTAGGCCTGCAGACCGCGAGAATAGGAATCCTCCGTTGTCTCTATTGTCATCGTCTAGATAAATCCCTGCAGATTGGTCAGGAGTCTCAACAGAAGTACCTACGCTCTGGAAGAAGGTGAAGAGGTCGTAATCATCAAAACTCACTCGTTGGAAATAAAATAGTTGACCAAATACACTGTTGAGCTTCACACAATCTTCCGAGGTATTTTCCTTACAGATATCAATGCAGTCAAAGCCTCCATAAACGATCAGACTATTTGGATCAATGTTTTCGCTTCTTGTATAGTCAGCGGCAAGCACAGTCTTGATCGACTTTTTTGGATAGAGCAGAATTTTTTGAACCAGAAAAAGAGTAATTTTGAACATTAAAAAAAACTCGACCGATATGAAATTCTCAATTTACCTATTAGTACTGGTTAGCCTTGCAGGACTTTGGTCTTGTAATACTCCCGAGGAGGAAATTCCCTTAAATGTCTTAGAGCAGGAAGATGAACCTCAAGAAGATGAGGTAGCTGAGGAAGATTTGTTGGCCAGTATAACTTATGATGGCACTACAAAAGTTTGGGTGGTGATTTTTCACCCTGAAACCAATGCTTTAGTGGCTTGGGAAAGGCTTTTGCCAGGTAGAACCGTTAACGTGGTTAGACCTCAAGGTTTCGCTGAAGATCGGTTTCATTTGGCTTATGTCTATTGGACCGATGCGATCACTCTTTTTAGATCTAATATCCTGTACTACGAGGATTATGAGCCATTTAGCACAACCATCATTCAAGCCTCATCCCCTCCATTTGTGGATTATTCAGGGCCTAGAGCTTCAATTCCTGATGTTACCACAAATGAGATGAACAATTACAGTTACCTATTATGTACTGATAAATTCCAGAAATCTAGTGGCCGAAACCGCGAAGGGCAGCTTGATTTTGGGTTTGGCTGGAGAAATAATGATGGCGGCGATTTCTTGTGCCTTCGGTACGGCAAGCAAACACAGGAATTTGCCTACCAGTGGATACCCAATCAAGGCAATGATAGCCCTCTGATTATTTCTAATGAAGGGTGGATTAGTGCTACTGCAGAGACCATCCAGCTACCTGAAGGTAGTTCAGAGCTATGGGTTTCATATTTTAAAGGTGTTTCGGATCAGGGTTCCTACCATCTTCCGGTGTATCAGCCCTCAGACCAAGAGCTCGTTTATCCAGAGATTGAAGAATTTACGGAAGGGTACGGTTTTAGATTTTTTTATTCTCTCCTGGAAAATGGTTACTCCCTCAGACATCAACTCCAACAAGAAGCGGCGCCCATCGAAAATACTTTAGCAGCGTACGATGCTACTATTTCTCCCGAAGCGCTAGATATATCTAATGGCACGCAAACTTCTCTGGTATCGGGGGAGGTGGATTACGTACGAGTTGCCTATGAGTGGGGAGACGATAGCTCCATTACATTATCATCCCGTTTTGAGGGTTACTTAAATCCCAACAAGCCGGTCAGTTTTCCAGATTTAGCCTGGCCGGACGAAATCAGAAACGAGGTTGAGACATTGAGACTATTTCGAGATGCAACCACTTTTGAAGTAACTCTTTATGATCAGGCAGGTGCTGATGGTTGGGAGGATATCAAGAAAAGTCGGTACTCGGATACCGTAATTGACACGGAAGAACCCACTAGATCCAAAACATACACCATCGATAGGTAATGAACCTATGACCTCTGCTGGCAACTGCGTTTAGCTCAGTTTCGTTGAGTTGTCCAAAATCAAATACATCCTTGAGTTCTGATGAAGATAGGGCTTGCTTAATCAAGGTAATGCCCTATCGAAATCAATTCACTAGCCTTTGATTGCAATAAGATGCTTACCTTTGCGGGCTGAATTGGATTCAACTAAGGAACTAACAAATTGAAGCTACTTAAGGCGGCTAGTGTATATGTAGTAGGGGGTGTTATCAACAGGGCTATACCCTTCTTCTTACTGCCCGTACTCACGCATTACCTTGATCCGGCCAACTACGGAGTGCTCGCCAACTTTGAGTTGTTCTTTGCCTTGTCCTCGCCCGTCATTGCGGTACAACAAACGGGGTCGGTGGGTGTGATGTACTTCCGTAGAGATACCTTGGCCTTTCGCCAATATTTTTCATCGGTAGCGGTACTGCCTTTTTTATCTACCCTGGCTATTTCTTTACTGTATTTTCTTTTCAGTGCCCCTCTGAGTAAGCTACTTGAGATTCCAGAGAAGTGGATTTTGTTGATACCCCTCATTGGATTGGGCGCGGCAATATCTAATATGCTCATCACCTATTATATAAGTGCCAAAAAGCCCGTCCCTTATTTGCTCATCGAAATACCCCGGACGGTGCTACGCTTTGCCGGTGCCTTATTTCTAATTCTGGTATTGAAATGGGATTGGGAAGGCATGGCCATGGCCCTACTCATTACTCATTCGGTAATGGGCGTGGCGTCACTAGTAGTTCTTCGTAGACTCAACCTCATCGGACAGGGTATATCCTGGGCTGATATGAGAGATGGCCTCATCTTCGGCTTGCCTTTGGTGTTGCATACCGTCTCCCAAAACACCATAGACCTATCAAACCGTGTTTTCATTACCCGCATGGTAGGTCTGGAAGCCAATGGTATTTATAGTGTGGCTTACAAAGTATCGGTTATCCTGCTTTTTGTGTGGAAGGCCTTCCAGCAAGCCTGGACTCCCTATTTTTATGAACGACTCAAGCAAAATACGGAGTCAGTAAGACTGCAGCTGACTAAGGTGATTTATGCCGTGATTGGGTTGTTGTTGGTGGGTGCCTTAGGTTTGGCCTTCATCGGCAAATACTTGGTGCTATGGTTTATGGATCCTGCCTATCTGGTAGGTACCTACCTGATCCCCTACATCGTGTTTGGCATCTTTTTCCAAAGCCTGTTCATATTGATGAGCGGGTTCCTGCTCTATCATAAAAAATCAAAGCCACTGGCCTCGATTACCATTGGTAGTGCGGTCATTAATTTGATCTTAAATTATGTGCTTATTAATGAGTTCGATGCCTTGGGGGCAGCCTTGAGCAACATGATTACGTATGGGTTGGGCTCAATAGCCATGACGATTGCTGCCAACAAAGTACACCGCCTGCCGTGGTTATTCTTTTTGAAAAAATAAGACTTCGATACTTCAACGTCCGAATT
>DMST01000259.1:32810-49932 GCA_003454975.1 Cytophagales bacterium
CGATCGATGAGAAAATAAAGCATCTGGAGCAAAAACATAGGGTAGAGGATATTTCTGCCAATGGTGTGCCTCTATGGCCATTTCTGAGGGTTCCCTTCTTTACCCGGTACCTATATGATAATGCCGCCAACGTGCAACCCTCGTTGGGCCTGGCATGGAAGCTCCTGCCTAGTTTGCTGTTTGGTTTCCGTCAGTACTTCAAGAAATACGATTACATATACTTCTCTACCACCAACAATCGGCGAAAGATTGGAGATCAATACTGGGACCGGGCGGATGTAGTAAAAGAGCTCTTTCCCAAAACACTCATTCTGGAAACTCCCCAACCACGGCATTACGAAAAAGGAAGGTATCCTCATGCCGCTGCTTCTAGGCTGCCTTTGATTGCGATAGAAACCATTCTGGCTAAGTTCATCAACCGCAGGCTCAAGCTAACGGGCTCTTCCATACTCGCAGATCTCCAAAACGAACTTTCTAAGCCTTTGGGAGCCAGGGGACTAGCCTGCCGTTACTTAGCACAGGAGAAAGTAATGCGGTGGGTTATCAAGCTGTACCGCCCCAAAGCCGTATTCTTTGTCGTGCCCTATATAAACTCAGGGTACGTACGTGCCTGCAGCCAGGCGGGTATTCCTACCTTGGAGTTCCAACACGGTATTATTACCCGGGCACACTTTGGCTATGCCGTTACCAAGAACGTTGACTCCTCAGCTTATGTGGACTACTTACTGTCTTTTGGCAAGGTAGAAAAGGAGATGTTTGGCGATGACTTACATTATGTGAAATCGAGCCATGTGCTGCCAGTAGGGTCACTGTTTGTTGAGAAAATGCGGGACCATTTTGTTCCCCATCAAGGACTGGCAGCCAAGATTCAAAAATATTCGCTTTCAGTGGCTATTTCCCTTCAGGATCCCTTCGAAGACTCCCTTATTCCTTTTCTGAAGCAGGCAGCCAACCAAATGCCGGAAGTGCTATTTCTGATGCTGCCTCGGCATAAGCGGGAGGCAGACTATCAAAAATATGAACTACCTTCTAATGTAGTTTTTGAACCCGCCATCAATTCATACCAGGGCATACTGCAATGCGACATACATAGTACTATTAATTCTACCATGGCCATAGAGGCCCTTTTCCTTGGTCGCTCTAATGTGCTAATCAATGTGCATAATTATGCAAAAGACTATTTTTTAGCGGATCTTCCGGAAAGTGACATAAACCACTATGCTGATAGTCCGGAAGGTTACGTGCAGATACTGAAAGATAAACACTTTGGCACCCCAGAAGAGTGTGTAGCCATGAGCGAACGGTTTATCGCGTCCGATTTTAAAACCAAGGTGCAAGATGCAGTCCATTTCCTATTTGAGAGATAATTCGCTCAGCAACCCCATCTCTTCCCGAACCCTGACCTGGATCATGTTCGGGTTTTATCTCATTAGTGCTTTTGGGAATGCGGTGCTAAGGGGACAACCCGACGGTGACCTCACCTTGCACAGGTTATTGTTTCCCATTTTTTTCCTCTGGTTTTTCTTGGAACGCCCCAAGAGGGCTATCCAATGGATATTAATCTTTGTACTCCTGCTGATTTACGATGCAATCATCTCCTTGGCAGGCAGATTCCATCGGTTTGATCTCGTGTTTTACATCCATACTGTGTTTTGGCTGAATCATTTTTTGATGATCCAATGGATGATTGAGCGGGTAGGAATAAAACGGATGACCCGGTTTCTGGAGTGGGTATTTTGGGTAACGCTAGGGCTGGCCTACGTACAGATGGTGACCGGGGGCACCTACCCTAACGTGCAGGAACGGCTGGAGGTGAATATTTACTTCTGGAATGGTAATGAGCTAGCCGCGGCGCTAGTGGCCATGTTGGCTTTAATATTTTTCCTCTACAAAGGATTGCTCCGCTGGCTGGCTGTGGGAGCGGTAATTCCCATCCTGATGAATACCAGCACCCGTTTTGCCATGATTGGCCTATTCATGCTGATACTATTTTGGTTGTTCTCGAAAATTCGGATAGGTCGGTTACGATGGCTACCTCTCATGTTTGGGCTGTCAGTTATGATCGTCCTCTTGGTGGTCTTTCAAGATTCTGTCATTTTGAGTAGCAGGGTAGAACACCTGTTCGTGCGTCCCTTTACGCACATATTCACCCTCGACCCTTTGTATAACGTGGGGTCGGTGAACAACCGAATTAATGCCATTATCCATGGCATCATCGAATTGAAGCGCTCCTACTTTTTCGGAATTGGGGCAGGGAACAGTATTCCTATGATGACCGAAATTGTTGTGCCTGGTACAGAGAAATACACTGCTTTTTCTATGCACAACTTCAATATGCAGGTGATTGTAGAATGGGGATTTGTTGGCATTCTGTTGCTTTTCTTTTTCGCCAGGAAAGTATGGTTTGCCATTTATAAGCATCCTTCTTTTCGGCTCATGGCTTTGGTTGGTTTTTACGTTTCTTTGGTAGCCTCCTTTTCTACTTCTTCCGGACCTTGGGCTAACTATGCTGTGATGACGGTTTTCTTTATTTCTTTCTTTTATTTCAAGTCGTTGAAGGAAAATTATACAGCGTGAAAAAATGGTTTGAGCAAATTCGCTGGGTATTACTAGTTGCCTTTGTTGTCTCGCTCCCCTTCTCTATTCGCGTTTCGGCAATCTTGGCAGGGGGTGTGGCTGTTTCTTCCATCATCGTAGGCCTGGGTCAAAAGGAAAAATTCAAATCGAATTTGAAAACCCTATTTCGATTTGGCTGGCCTATTTTGTTTGGTTTCATGCTCATTAGTGTGTTTTGGCATGGCCCCAATCCCTTTGGGTGGAAGTTTGTAGAGCGGCAAATGGGGCTGGTAGCCTTGGTAATTTCGGTGGCTGCTGAGTTTGATTTCACCAAGCGTTTTCGGCAAATCCGTTGGATCATTATTGCCACTTTACTGCTGGCTACCTTCGTATGCTTCACCGACGCTTTTCTTAGATTCTATGATACCTATGGATTCATTCCCAGCCGATTGAGCCATTTCTCCCAATACTCTAAAGAATTCTCGTATGTCTTTTTGATCCAAAGCACTACCCTACAGGCTTCCTATTTTTCCCTTTACCTCAGTATCGTAGTAATCCTTTGTTTGGACTTTGCCAATACGGCTTCTCGCCGTGCCAGCATATGGTTGTATGTGTTGGTGGCCTATTTTATGGGGTTCAATGTGCTGGTGGGTAGCAAAGCTGGGGCAGTGATCGCTGTATTAGCCATAGGCTTATATTTTATCCTGCAGTCGATAAAGACCAAAAGATACCAGATGCTGTTTATATCCGGGGCCATTGTGGTACTAGGTATCAGCGCCATCTTTATTAATCCGTATACCCGCGCGCGGTTCAATCAAATGTATAAGACCTTGAGCCTTGAACAATCCGAGGCCGAAAAAGTATGGGACCCTCTGGGGCTGAGGTTACGCTTATGGAAGACTTCGGTTGATTTGTTAAAACAGCATCCCATCACCGGAGTGGGGGTTGGCTATATCAAGGATGAGCTAGACCAGGCCTGTCTTGAACTGTATGATCCTTACTTGTGCGACCAAACCAAGCGAATGGAATCGCATAATCAATGGTTGAACTACAGTGTATCTATGGGGATACCCGTAGGATTATTCTTTTTGGCACTTCTCGGGTATAGAATTTATAAGGGCTGGAAGGGCAAAAGCATAACTTATCTGGTTTTTCTAGCCATCTTTATAAGTAATATCTTGGTTGAAAGCATACTCAATAAGCATGCAGGAATATTGCTTATCATTTTGATGGACAGTTATTTCCTTCTAGAGATAGCTAGGCGTGATTTGTCAGAACCGGATCCTGTACCCACAGATGCGTAGGCTTTCCTAATTCATTATCGTATTTATCCGCTTTAAAGCTACTTTTGAGAGTTATTGTTAATATCCTTGCAATCGGAAAAACCTCTTTTCATTCATGAAAGTAACTACCGTAATTGGAGCTCGTCCCCAATTCATTAAAGCTGCGGCTGTTTCCAAAGCTATCCTAGATACCCAAGGCCTGGAGGAGGTTCTAATTCATACTGGGCAGCACTTCGACCAGAACATGTCGGACATCTTTTTCTCCCAGTTGGGTATCCCGGAACCCAAATACAATCTGGACATCCACGGGGGTGGCCATGGACAAATGACTGGCCGAATGTTGGAAGCCTTGGAGGAGGTTTTCCAGAAGGAACAGCCGGACTACGTGATGGTATATGGGGATACCAATAGCACAATTGCGGGGGCTTTGGCTGCCAAAAAATTGCACATCCCCCTGGCGCATGTAGAAGCTGGCTTGCGAAGCTTCAACATGAAGATGCCCGAAGAAATCAACCGAATCCTGACCGACAGGATTAGCGATTTGCTATTTTGCCCCACCCAGACTGCGGTAGATAATCTCACCAAGGAGGGTTTTGAGAATCTACCGGCAAAAACTCTCCTGACGGGTGACGTGATGTATGATGCTGCTTTGCTATTTGGCAACCTGGCGGAGCAACTTGCTGTGGATTTACCCACTAGCGTAGGGCAGGATAAATTTGCGCTGCTTACGTTGCACCGGGCTGAAAATACCGATAGTGAACCTCGATTGAGAGAAATTATGGAGGCTATCGACGAAATTCACAACAAGGTGATGAAGGTGGTATGCCCTCTACACCCCCGGACCCGTAATAAACTGAAGGAATACGGAATCAAACCAGGGTTCACGGTTATCGATCCTGTGGGCTACCTGGAAATGGTACAGTTGTTGAAAAGTTGTAGCCTGGTACTCACCGATAGTGGAGGCTTACAAAAGGAGGCCTATTTCTTTGAGAAGCCGTGTGTGACTCTGCGGGACGAAACAGAATGGGTAGAACTTATTGACCACGGCTACAACGCCTTGGTGGGTGCCAGTAAAGAGACTATTCTAAAGACGGTAGCGAGTAGTATTAACCACTCGCTTGATTTTGGCACACAGCTTTATGGAGATGGCCAGGCCTCACAGAAAATAATTTCGGCTATTCAAGCTTCCTCCTAACCCCGAAAGGCTTGACCGATTCGACTTGTGGGGTAATTCGTTTACCTTTGTGCTGCCTTACTCAAAAAGGGCTTTTTTCAGAGTACAGTTTGCAATTATTGTAATCTTTTATTGCATTATATGGGTTCCAATCAAGAAAAACATGTCTGGGTTTTCTCGCAAGACGAGAGTACTCCTCAAATTGGATCGTTGGTTAGACACTATTTTCTAGGGCGCGAACTCAAAAACCATAATGTAAAGGTTACCATTTTTGCAGGGAACAACTCCCATTTCTTCAGCAATCCGCCACAGTTTGATGGTAACTATAAGGTAGAGTCCATTGATGGAATTCAGTTTTGCTGGATCAAGTTGCCTCAATACAAGAACCAGAAAGGTTTTAAGCGAATTATTTCGTGGGTACTGTTCATGTGGAAGGCCTTTTTTGTGCCAGTGAAAAAGATTGGGAAGCCAGATTATATCATCGTTTCCTCCTTCCCGTTGTTGCCCGTCATCAACGCGTTCTGGTTTAAGTGGCGACTGAAGGCCAAGAAATTCATATTTGAGATACGGGATATTTATCCGCTCACGCTGATTGAGTTGGGCAATTTCAAGCCATGGAATCCCATCATTGTTGGGTTACGTATCATCGAAAAAATCACCTACCGACGGGCAGATCACATTGTATCGGTGTTATCTCACACCTACGAGCACATTGAGGAGTCGGTGAAAAAGCCCTTTGATTTTCATTGGATCTCCAACGGTGTATCACGGACCGTGATTCAGGAGAAAGAGCCTTTGGATCCTGAAGTGGCCGCCCTGATTCCAAATGATAAATTTATCATCTGCTATAGTGGTAGCCTTAGCTATGCCTATGCGTTGGATTCCCTGGTGTCGGCGGCAGAGTTGCTAAAAGACCAAACGGATATCCATTTTGTGTTTTTGGGCGGTGGTCCCCTCAAGGAGGAACTGATCAAGCGGGCAGCACCTATTGGGAATATTACCTTCTTGCCCAAAATCCCTAAGCTTCAAGTACAGTCTGTGCTAGAACGGTGCGATGTACTGTACGCCGGCTGGCTACCTTCTCCGCTATGGCGATTCGGGATCTCTTCCAACAAACTTTTTGACTACATGTATGCAGGCAAGCCAGTCATTGTAGCCTGTGACTTTGATCGGTTGCCGGTGATGTTGGCCGGTAGCGGATACCAAGTAGACCCAGCGGATGCCAATGCCATGGCAGAGGTGATTGTAAAGCTGAAGGAAATTCCTGACGAAGAGCGAGAGGCCATTGGCCAAAAGGGTAAAGACTACGTGCTGGACCACTTTACCTATGAAAAACTCTCCTTGAAGTACTTGGAATTATTTAACTAGTTGCTGGACGAGCAGGATATATTGTCTGAGAAAGCTCTACTACGGCATAACCTTTTCCTTTTCATCCAAAGCTTCCTACTTTTACGGCCTAAATTTCCTATCATAGACGGATGGCCCTCCAATCTTCGGAAGTCTTTATTGGCTTAGCTTTTGTCACCGCAATTTTGGTGTCTTTTTTTCTGATCCCCGTGATCATACGGCTTATCAAGAAAAAGAACATCTTAGATACCGGAGGAAAACGCAAAATTCACAAAGGGAAGAAGCCCACTATGGGGGGAATTGCCATTTTCTCCGGGTTTATCTTTGCCGTTATTCTTTGGGTTCCTCTTGGCTATGTCAAGTTTATGCTGGGGGCATTCTCCATTATTTTTATTACCGGATTGCGCGACGACCTTATTCCAGTACGTCCGGTAGTCAAGTTGATTAGCCAGCTAGTGGCAGCTGGCATTATGGTAGGTCTTTGTGGGGTAGAGCTTACCTCCTTATATGGCTTTTTAGGCATTGGCAGTATCCCGGCTTGGCTGGGTTATCCTATCACCATCTTCACCATTATTGTGATCTCCAACGCCTACAACCTCATTGATGGGCTGGATGGACTGGCCGGTACCATAGGCATCTTGGCTCTCTCTTTCTTTGGTGTTTATTTCTATTTGGTAGGGGAGGCCTATTGGGCTATTATTTTGGCCGCACTGGTAGGTGGAATCATTGGCTTTCTTTTTTTTAACTGGGAGCCTTCCAAGATTTTTATGGGTGATACCGGCAGCTTATTTATTGGGTTCGTTTTGGCCTCTGCCGCCATCCATTTTATCGATACCAACTATTACCTTTCTACTAACAATACCTATCGGTTCACCTCTTCCATAGGTACCGCCGTGGCGGTAATCATCATGCCTCTTTTCGATACGCTGCGTGTATTCATTTCTCGGGCTATTCGCAAGCAAAGCCCCTTCTCGCCAGATAAAACGCACATTCACCACCTCATTATGCGGATGGGTTTTAATCATGCACGTACCGTACTCATTATGCTGGGGATCGCGTCTATCTTTCAGTTGGTAGCCATTTTTATAGGGTATCGGCTGGAGGAAAATCTAATGATATTGCTAGTAGTGAGCATGGCGATGGGCTGTAGCCTTGTGCTAGATTACCTGATTGCCCGGCGCTTCCCCAAAAAAGAGGCCGCCCGAAAACAATTCGGACGGCCCAATCAAGCACGTTCAAATTAAACGTTCGCTAGAAGCCTAGTACCAAGAAACTTCCGTTCCGTAGGTTTTCCTTGTTGTAGAAGAAGCGGACTGAATCTTGTCCCTGACCGGTGAAAACGGTGCCTCCAGCTGCTTCAACTACTGCCTGCCCCGCCGCAGTATCCCATTCCATGGTAGGGTTATGCCGATAGTAAATGTCCGCCTTTCCTTCGGCCACCATACAGAACTTGAGCGAACTACCACGTTTTAGACTTTCGGTTACGTCGTACTTAGCCAATAGTTCTTCCTCCTCGGGCGCAGCGTGAGAAGCGCTACCTACTGCAATGCGATTGCCCGCTTGGTTATTGCGTACCGCAATTTTTTCAGCCGTAGCGTCTCCTGTTTTTTTGTAAGCCCCATCGGTAGTGCCATAATAGGTCTCTCCCGTTACAGGTGTATGAATGACTCCCAAAGTTGGTACGCCATTCTCCACTAGGGCGATGTTGACCGTGAACTGACCATTGCGTTTGATGAACTCCTTGGTGCCATCCAGCGGATCTACACACCAGAAGGTTGTCCAGCCCTTGCGCTCCTCAAAGGGCATATCCCTACCTTCTTCACTTAGGATAGGAATATTAGGAGTGAGTTCCCTGAGGGCTGCATCTATCACTTCGTGCGAAGCCTTATCTGCCAGAGTAAGTGGTGAATTGTCATCTTTGAAGTCTACTACCTTGGAGAAGTCTTCGTCGTGGTAAATTTCTAATATCTTATCTCCCGCCTCGCGGGCAATCCGGATGATGTCCTGTATCTGCATAAACGCTGATGTAATCGTTTGTACGGGGCAAAACTAGGAAAAAGCGGGGGTTATTTAATTCCCCGGGGATTTCGGTTATTTTTGCCCCCTCATTGTAACCGGAGTTACCTTTGGAGCACATCTATCCTATTTTTGACACCCTGGTACAGCGTCCGGAGAAGGAGACCTTGCTACAGCAGCACGGAATCGTGATCTGGATGGTAGGCTTGTCTGGTTCGGGCAAAAGTACCCTGGCACGTAGCCTGGAGCAAAACCTGCATGCAGAGGGGTATAAAACTATGCTTCTGGATGGAGATAACCTCCGTACAGGCATCAACAATAACCTGGGTTTTTCTGAAGAAGACCGGACGGAAAACATGCGCCGGGCTGCCGAAACCTCCAAGCTGTTTGCTAGTGCGGGCATGGTCACCATCTGTTCGCTCATTAGCCCTACCGCGTCCATCCGCCAGATGGCGAAGGAGATTATAGGGGAGGCAGACTACTATGAGGTATATGTAAACTGCCCCATAGAAGTTTGTGAGCAGCGCGACGTGAAAGGCTTGTATGCCAAAGCGCGTGCCGGAGAAATCAAATATTTTACAGGAATCGATTCTCCGTTTGAAGGTCCCGAACACCCCTCTTTAGAACTCCGGACAGATCTGGAGGATATTCAAGAAAGTCAGCAGAAACTGCTGCAAGCAATCATTCCAAGAATTTCCTATTTATAATCCCAAGCGTATGTCATCGTACAGCTTAACCCACCTGAAACAGTTGGAAGCCGAGGCTATTTTTGTGATGCGGGAGGTAGCATCCCAATTCGAAAAGCCGGTCCTTTTGTTTTCTGGTGGTAAAGACTCCATTACCATGGTGCGGCTCGCACAAAAAGCGTTTTGGCCCGCCAAAATTCCCTTCCCTCTAATGCACATCGACACCGGGCACAACTTCCCGGAGACCATCGAATTTCGCGATCGGTTGGTAGAAGAGTTAGGGGTAGAATTGATTGTGGGAAGCGTACAGGATTCTATCAATCGGGGTAGCGCCGTGGAGGAGAAGGGCCCCAACCCTAGCCGCAACAAATTACAGACGGTTACTTTGCTGGAATCACTCGAGCAACATCAATTCGATGCTGCCTTTGGCGGAGCCCGGCGCGATGAGGAGAAGGCGCGGGCAAAGGAGCGTTTCTTTAGCCACCGTGATGAGTTTGGACAGTGGGATCCCAAAAACCAACGCCCAGAGCTATGGAACCTCTTCAACGGGAAGAAGAACATGGGCGAGCATTTCCGGGTATTCCCTTTGAGTAACTGGACCGAGATGGATGTATGGCAATACATCGCCTTGGAGGGAGTAGAGATTCCACAGATTTATTTTTCGCACCAGCGCGATGTGGTTAATCGTAACGGAGTTCTGCTGGGCCACTCAGAATTCATTACCGTGATGGATGGTGAAACGGTGGAGAAGAACAAGACCGTACGCTTCCGTACCATTGGTGACATGACCAATACCGGTGCGGTAGAGTCTGGTGCCACTACACTGGAGGAGATTGTACAGGAGGTAGCTGCTGCTCGCCAAACGGAACGTGGCAACCGTGCTGACGACAAGCGCAGCGAAGCGGCCATGGAAGACCGCAAAAAAGAAGGTTATTTCTAATTCATCGTCTCAAGAACAACCATGACCGATCAAGCAAATAGTATCGATAGCCAAGCCTACCTGGATATGGACCTGCTGCGGTTTACTACCGCTGGGAGTGTAGACGATGGCAAGAGTACCCTCATTGGCCGCTTGCTCTACGATAGCAAGGCGATTTTTGAGGACACCATGGAGCAGGTAGAAAGTGCTTCGAAAAGGATGGGCGATGCCCAGGTGAACCTGGCCTTGGTAACGGACGGCTTGCGGGCTGAGCGTGAGCAGGGTATTACTATTGATGTAGCATACCGTTACTTCGCTACGCCCAACCGTAAGTTTATCATTGCGGATACTCCAGGGCACATTCAGTACACCCGGAACATGGTAACGGGTGCCTCAACGGCCAACCTGGCCATCATTCTGGTAGATGCCCGCCACGGTGTGGTAGAGCAAACCTGCCGTCATGCATTCATCGCTTCTCTGCTGCAAATCAAGCATTTGGTGTTGTGCGTGAACAAGATGGACTTGGTGGACTATAAGGAGGAGGCTTTCACCAAGATCAAGGAAGACTTTGAGGATTTCAGTAGCAAGCTGGAGATCAATGATATCCGCTACATTCCCATCAGTGCCCTGAATGGAGATAACGTGGTAGAGAAATCCGAGCATATGGATTGGTACGATGGCGCTACGCTGCTCTATACCCTGGAGAACGTACACATCAGCTCGGACTTGAACCACGTAGACAGCCGCTTGCCGGTACAGCGTGTGATTCGCCCTCAATCCAATGAATACCATGATTTTCGGGGATATGCGGGTCGTATAGAAGGTGGCATCTTCAAACCTGGCGATGAGGTGATTGCTTTCCCCTCTGGGTTTACCAGCAAGGTGAAATCCATCGAAACAATTGATGGCAAACTGGAGGAGGCTTTCGCTCCTATGAGTGTGGTGATGACTTTGGAAGATGAAATTGACATCAGCCGAGGTGATATGATCGCCAAGCCCAACAATCAACCCGAGCAAGGGCAAGACATCGAATTGATGGTTTGCTGGCTTAACGAAAAGCCACTCCGCCCTGGAGGCAAGTATGCCATAAAACATACCCAGCGCGACGGTAGGTGCATTGTGAAGGAGGTTCGCTACAAGGTGGACATCAACACCCTACACAAGATTGAGGATGATAAGAACATCGGCCTGAATGATATTGCGCGGATTAAGATCCGTACAACGGTGCCCTTGTTTTACGATAGTTATAAGAAAAACCGAGGTACAGGTTCCATCATCTTGATTGATGAATTTACCAACGAAACTGTGGGAGCCGGTATGATCATTTGATCTTGCTTAGGTTCCTTATTCGATACAAAAGCAGCCTCCATGGGCTGCTTTTTTTGTTACCACTTGTAGAGGTAACTTACCATAGGGGCCGCAGGGAGGCCTAGGGACCAGATGCCAGGACCGGTGATGAGGCCAAAATCCCATACACCTCGCTTTTGTACATGCCGTAGCCCGAGGCCCATCACACTGGATTGACCCTGAGCACCCATGAGGTAGTTTTCTGATAATAAATACGTTCTGGGCGTAAGCTTTTGCAGATAGGAGACCGAAGGCCAGTTCGAAACAAAACCTGAGAAACTTGTAAGAAGGATATTAGCACCAAAGGTGATATTCTGGTTGCTATTGCCGATTGTATACACCGTATGGGTTAAGATTAGAAAGCCGTCTTCCCCAACAGAACCGGCCCTTGCCATGGTAGCCACGGCGTGATTTTGCGCGAGCGGAACCCCTACTTTTGCTTGCAAAAACACCATAGGGAATATCCCTTCCATTAGTAGGAAAATAGAGCTGACCAACTCTATGCCGCCCCCTACAGAGGCATAGTCCAGTAACCCTTGTTCAAATTGTACTAGAGGACCATAGTGGCTCTTGATGTACCTCTTGCTGCGGGGGAGCATGTAGGCGGAAGGACCCAGCAAGTAGTTGGTATGGTGGTAGGTGCCCAACTCCCTTAAGTGGGCTGCATGCATCAACTTGCCAGGCTTAGGGAAGCGGGGAAGCTTTATATGCTGGTGCGCCCAAGACTGATCTGCATAGGCAGGCTCCGGTTGGCTTTGTCTGCCAACAGGGCGCGGCGCTTGGGCTCCCATAGGTAGCGCAAGTAGCGTAAGCTGAAAAAGAACAAGCCATAAGATTGCAGTGGGAATAGGTATCATTAACTAGAAACAGGTGGCGGATTACCTGCTTAACGGCGGCTAGACCCTGTAAGGTGGGGTGACTAGCGCGCTAGGGACGAAATGGGAATTTGGGAGACCAACGGAATAACCAGAGTATAGAAAAAGGGTCGGCCTGCCGTAGCAAGTCGACCCCGCAATCACCTAATCAACCGAAGAGCTTTAAAATTCAATTTTGTAGGTCAGGTTAGGCAGCACGATTGCATCCGTGATGAAGTCCATGGTATGGTTTCGGAAATTGTATTGGTAACCTAGATATTCGTCAGCCGCCAGGGTATTGAGCACTTGCAGGGAGAAATGGCTGGAGTACCGGGGCTTGTTAATTCGGTAGGTGAGCGTGAAGCTTGCAATGTGCGAATCTGGCGTCCGCTCACCGTAGGGTTGAGTTAGATCATCGATGGCCGTTTCAGCATCCAGCGATGCCACATTGTCTAACGGGTGCATTCGGCTGCCACCCATGTAGGTGTATTTGATGTTGGCTCCCAGCAGGTTATTTTCCTTGATAGTCCACTCTTTTCCTGCCACCACATTAGCGATCACATTCCGATTGAAGCGCGTGTCCCATTCCTGTCCATTACCATCAGTGTATTTGGAGTCAAATACCGAAAGGGTGGTTAGGTAGTAGAATCCTTTGTGGAGAAATTGCTCCAGCGTAACGTCTACCCCCATGTTAGTACCCGTGCCTTCATTGACCAGCTCGCTGTTGATAAAAAAGTCATCGGTAAGGTTGATCATCGAAAAGTGGCTGCTGTCCACCACCGGCACATCGTACAAGTACTGATAATAGGGCTCAATGCGCAGGTGGGTATGCTCTCCCAACATGCGGTCGTAGGCCAACACCACGTGGTGGGCTTTCGTAAAGCCCAAATCCCGGTTGAGCTGCTGGGTACTTGTGCCTACGGGCACATCGGCCAAATAAAAGCTCAGCTTCTCTATTTGGCTGTGCAAACCGTACCCTAAGCTTAGCTTGGCCTTCTCACCCGCAAAATAGGTAACACCCAATCGGGGCTCCACGGAAGTGTTACCGTTCAGGGTGAAATGGAGGACGTGCAATCCAGGGTTGATTTGGAGTTTTGGGAGAGCGATGGAAGACTGGGTGAAGGCTTGAATTAGATGACTTTGCCCATCATCTTCAGCAATAGTTTGCAGGGGGCTGCCCAGCTGGGGGGCATTTTGCAATGTAAAATCATAATTGAGGTGGGTATACAAAACACCCGTCCGATTACTATGGGTTGGGCTGAACTTGTAGTTGAGCGTAGAGGAGAGCCGGTAGTCTACCGATTGGTATTCTATGGAATCCAAAATGTGTGTGTTCACATAATCATCATCCAGTCGGCTGTTCGTAGCGGAAATCTCGTTGGCCGCTACCGTGGCGGTGGTCTGGATGTAGCCTCCCTTCCCCACAAAATATTTGTGAGTAATGCCTCCTACGCCGGTGCTAAGCTGTGCATACTCGGAAGAGAGATCCTCTACGTATTGCCATTTAAAGTCGCTCTCGAGGGTGTCGGTATCCGGCGTGCTTTCACTCGCGTCAATCAAACCCAATCCCCAAATACTAAAAGTACCCAGGTTTTCTGTGGGTAAATTGAATTTGAACGACAGGTCTTGATAGTCCACTCCCAAGCCCAGCAGACCCAGGGTAGAGTAGCGATAGTTAAACAGATAAGAGGAATTGGAAGCGCGGTTGATGGGGCCTTCCGAGGCTACGTCCAGACCCAAGGTGCCCACTTGCGCCGAATGGTGAAAGTCTGTGTAGTCACCGTTTCTTATAGACAGATCGAACACACTGGCTAGGGCATTGCCATATTCCGCCGGAAAGGCTCCGGTAAAGAAATCTGAATTGCCGATGGTCCGGCTGCTCAACGCCGTAAGACCACCCCCGCCAAAACCGTTGATTTCCGCAAAGTGATTGGGATTGGGCACCGGAATACCTTCAATTTGCCATAGGATACCCTTGGGAGAGTTACCTCGTACTACCAGTAGGTTTTCACCCACACCACTGGCCACCCCGGCAAAGGAAGATACTAAACGTGCCGGATCGTCGAAACCACCCGCAAATCGGTTGGCCTCTTCCATGTTGAGTTGCTTGGCACTCACCGATGCCATGGGATTAAGAGGTGCTTCCTTCTCTTGGCGTACCCGTACCACCACATCGTCCAGCACGCTAACGCTTTCTTTCAGCTTGATGGTGAGGAAAGGAGTACTGGTACTACTTACCAGCACATCCGTCAGTACCACCGTTTCATACCCTACATAGGATATTTCTACACTGTATCGGCCTACGGCTAGCTGTTTAACGGCAAAGTTGCCGTCCAAATCTGTGGTAATGATTTGTTCTCCCTTATTTCCCCGGAGACTCATGTGCGCCATAGGAATGGGAATCTCCGAATTTTGGTCAATGACCTTGCCCCGAAGGGTGCCCATTACGGACTGTGACCATAGATTGCTTATGGTGCTTAACGTGATGAATACTAGGAGTAAGATTGGATTTTTCATGATAGATGTGACGTTATATAACAGATGTTATATTTGGTGCCAACCTTCACCCCTTTGTTGCACGAGGCCAAAAAATTATTTAATCAACCCTTCTTTGCGTAGTTGGTCCAGGATCACCGCCTGGCCCGTATCCAGAATTGTATTTTTGATTACTTCATCCGAATTGTCTGAGGATAAGCCTTTGATAATCAGGGTGGAATAGCCAAAACAGAAGGTCCACATTTTGTTGAGAAGGGAATCTTTTCCCTCTGAACTCATTTGATCAAACCGTTCGTCTTCGTCTAGTGCTTCCCTCAGCTTTCGTAGAAACAGGCGGATGAATTTCTCATTAAGTTCATGGCTACTAAAGAAGGCTTCGAACAGATAGGGATTCTCTTTGGCAAATAGGGTAAAGCCAAATCCCATATTCCGGAAAACATAGTCAGAGTAAGGATGGGCAATTTGCGCCAGCAGTCGGCGCTCGATCTCCTTTAGCGTTGCCTGGTATAGTGCTTGTGCGTCTGTAAAGTAAGAATAGATAGGCTGGGTAGAGGCGTTCATATGCCGGGCCACGTTACGCACAGAGAAGTGCTCTCGACCCTTCTGGGCTACTAGCGCTACCGCAGCTGCAATAATACTCTCCTCCGAATGATCTTTCTTTCTTGCCATACTGACTCAGCAAGGGGCAAAATACTGTTTCTGTAGGTAGAATTAGTAGGAATAATGTGTCAGCCAACAAGAATTTTAATCTCGCTTCCAAACCTTGTGGCGAGAGTCTTCGGCCCGGTATTTCCCTGAGTTGCACATTCGTCAATCGTCATTCCATTTCAATCGGCAATTGGACTATCTTTGCGAACCCAAATCCCGGACGATGAAAGAGAAGATCGATGCCCTGCTGGGCGAAATCAAAGCCGCGCAAGCGGAAACCGAGGAGCAACTGGAAGCTTACCGCCTCCGCTTTATCGGGACGAAAAATGTGGTAAAAGACCTGATGCAGGGCATGCGCGATGTAGCGCCTGATTTGCGTAAGGAAATGGGCCAATCGCTGAATACCCTAAAAAACGCGGCTCAGGATAAATTTCAGGAGCTAGTGGGTGATGTAAACCGCCAGAAGTCAGCCGACGAAAGTCACGACCACGTAGACCTGACACTACCTGCGGCGGGTACTCCCTTGGGCGGAGTGCATCCCATTCAGGCCATGGAGGACCAGATTATTCAGATTTTCTCGCGGATGGGTTTTAACGTGTCTGACGGACCGGAAATTGAGGACGATTGGCACAACTTTACTGCGCTCAACTTCCCACCCAACCACCCGGCTCGGGAGATGCAGGATACCTTCTTCATTGAGCGTAACCCCGATATGGTTTTGCGTACGCACACCAGCAACACACAGATTCGTGTGATGGAGGGGCAAAAACCACCCATTCGGACCATCTGCCCAGGGCGTGTTTACCGAAATGAAACCATTACGGCACGCTCACATTGCTTCTTTCATCAGGTGGAGGGCCTTTATGTAGATAAGGGGGTAAGCTTCAAAGACCTGAAAGACACCCTGTATCACTTTGCCCGCGAGATGTACGGTAAAAATACCAAGGTTCGTTTCCGCCCGTCGTACTTCCCTTTCACAGAGCCTAGCGCTGAGATGGATATTTCCTGTTTCATTTGTGATCAAAAGGGTTGCAACGTTTGTAAGTACACTGGATGGGTAGAAATTTTGGGCTCGGGTATGGTTGATCCCAATGTTCTGGAGGCCTGTGGCATAGACCCAGATGTGTATTCCGGTTTTGCCTTCGGGATGGGTATCGAGCGGCAGGCCATGCTGAAATATCAAGTAAATGACTTGCGTTTGTTCTCGGAGAACGACGTGCGCTTCCTGAAACAATTCCAAAGCCTGTAAGCATGAAAGCACTGGAAGGTATTAATACTATCGGGATTGTGGGTGCCGGCACGATGGGCTTGGGCATCGCGCAAATGGCCGCTATGGCGGGTTACCAGACCCTACTCTTTGATGCCAATGCGGAAGCAGTACCCAAGGCCTTGGCTACCATAGAAAAGAACCTGAACAAGGGCATTGAAAAGGGTAAGGTTACCGAAGAACAAAAGGGCTCAGCCTTGGCTAAAATATCTGGAGTAACGGCTCTGGAAGAGGTGAAGGCAGACTTGATCATAGAGGCCATTGTAGAGCGGCTAGAGGTGAAACATAGTGTCTTCCAGACGCTAGAAGCCAACAACGCTAAGGATGCCATTTTAGCTACCAATACTTCCAGTATTCCTATCACCCAGATAGGTGCGGCACTGCAACATCCAGAGCGGCTCATCGGGATGCACTTTTTTAACCCAGCACATATCATGAAGCTGGTAGAGGTGATTTTGGGTGCGGCCACTTCTCCAGAGCTGGGCGAGGTCATCAAAGCCGTGGCCCAAAAGATGGGGAAAGTGGCGGG
>DMST01000259.1:49973-56497 GCA_003454975.1 Cytophagales bacterium
CCTAATCGCTCAGGACTCGCCCGGCTTCATAGTGAACCGTGTGGCGCGCCACTTCTACGTGGAAGGCCTCAAGGTTCTGGAGGAGGATGTAGCTGACCATGCCACCATCGACGAGCTGCTAGAAAGCAGTGGCTTCCGCATGGGCCCCTTCCGATTGATGGACCTCATTGGGGTAGATACCAATTTCTCGGTAACCACCAGTATGTTCCATAGCTTTCACCAAGACAGCAAATTTCGCCCTAACAGAATACAGCAAAAGCTGGTAGACGCCGGCCATCACGGTCGCAAAAGCGGTAAAGGATTTTATTCTTACGAGTGATTGCCAATCTCGAGTTTTTGAAAGGTTTCTTGTAGTGGGTAGCTATGTGTTGCTGGGTGTGTATGGGTAAGCCAATGCCTACTGGTACACCCCCCAGGCACTTACACTTCGGTACTTGGGATAACCATTCTAAGGTTAGGGTCTCTTATTCTTGACGCTTACAAATCATCTCATCACCTAATCAACTCATGGCCTTCTTCGGCCTTTTATGCTGAAGCAGAGGGGCTTTAGCTCCTTGATTTGGAACGAGCGACCGAGGCCGCTACCTTCGCAACAAGCCAACCTACGCTATGAAAGTCGTGATTCCCGTGGCAGGAGCCGGTACCCGCCTGCGTCCCCACACCCACACCCAACCCAAAAGCTTGGTGCCCGTAGCGGGCAAGCCCATTCTGAAGCATATCGTGGATTTGCTGGTGGATGCTGGTATTGAGGAGTTTGTTTTTGTAACTGGCTACATGGGCCGCAAAGTAGAGTCGTTTCTGAAACGACACTATGACGGCAAGATCACTTTTACTTGTGTGAATCAGGATCCACGGGAAGGTATTGCCCATGCCGTCTGGACGGCCGCGGACTATTTTGCTAAGGATTCGGAGGTTCTCATTATGTTGGGGGATACCATTTTGGGTGGGCCCATTCAGGAGATCATCGCTAGTGAGCATACCACATTGGGAGTAAAACGGGTAGATGTTCCGGGTAATTTTGGTGTGGCGGAGTTGAACGAAGGCGGTTTTGTGAAACGGTTGATTGAGAAGCCGAAGATCCCCAAGTCCAACCTGGCCCTAACGGGAATTTATAAGGTGAATAATCCCAAGGAGCTTATTGTGGCCATAGAGCATTTATTGACCAATGAGAAAAAGAACCTGGGTGAATACCAACTGACCGATGCCCTACAGGTGATGGTAGAGCAGGGCGAAAAAATGAAGGTGCATCACTTAGATACTTGGTACGATTGCGGCAAGAAAACTACCTTGTTGGATACCAACGCTATACTACTCAATCGTCCAGAATTTAAGAACCCAGACCCTTCTGCCTTCCCCGGTAGTATCCTGATACCACCCGTTTCCATCGGTGCCAATTGTGTAATAGAGCATAGCATCATAGGGCCCAATGTGGCCATTGGTGACGAAACCACAGTGAAGCACTCCATCTTGCGCAATAGCATTGTGGGGGCCTACAGCGATCTAGACAGTAGCATCCTTAACCAAAGCGTCATTGGTAACGATTCCTCCCTCAAAGGATTTAGCCAAAGCCTCAACATTGGTGATAATACGGAGATTAATTTCTCGAATGAATAACGTAGTGTGCTACTCGCTTTGGTTATTTGTTAGGTGCTCTGTAGTCAAACAAGAAAATTCAAGTTGGTGGATAGGTTAACCATAAGTGACTGGCCTTGGAACATTTCTGTTGACAGATGAATGGCGCGAGCGGTTATTATTCCCAATATCCATAACAGAAAGTATCCTGTTCGGCTGGTAGTTGCTTTTTGAAGAGGTACGGTTGATAACATCCTTTTGATTTTACTTCCTGATTGGGGTACGTAATCCTCTAGTCCTTGGACCATCCTTCTTAGGTGTACTTGTACGTCTTTTCCAGCCCTAACTTCAATTGCATTTCGATAGGCTAAATTCTGGATGCTTTTTGGTAATTCTTCCTGTATGGGCATGGTTGACGTACCCACCAACACAGGAATAACGGGGATATCTTCTCTCAAGGCTGCCTCAATTTCTAACCGAACAAAATCTGTAGGATCGTCTAGTCGTCGCTGTCCCTGATTGTTCGAGATCTTAAGCCAGTCATTCCCAATAATCGCTAGCACCACCTGGCATTGGGCAACGTACTGGTTGATGAAGTGCCGAAAGTCTACACCCAAGGGTATGGTGTCAATGTCAAAGAAGACAGAATCCGAGCCAAAGTGGTCCACTAACCTATCGGTAATCATGGTGACTACATAGGGTGAGTCTGCCCTACGGTAGGAAACAAAAATTTTAATCATACGCTGCGTTGTTAGGGTTGTAGATTTGCTAAATGTGTCTGAATAAAAAACGAGGAATCCAACGGCCTGGTTTATTCCAGAAAATACGGTTTTTAAAGGTGTTTTCGGTTGTATGTAAACGATGAAGATTAGTTTGTCATCATGCGATGGATCTTCTTGGGGCATAATATAAACTTTGGATGTATTGGCTTATATTTGAGTACAAGTAAAACCCACGTACCCGGCTACCAATCAACAAGCTTTTTTGCCGGGCCCAACAAAAATCAAGTATGTTAAAGACCAAGTATCTCTTCCTAAGCCTGCTGGCAGTAGCTGCTCTTGCAGGATGTAATCGTTCATCAGATCCTACAGAAGTTCCCGGACGTCTTTCATTCTCCCTGGGAGGGCTAGTAGAATCTGTTACCGGGCGCCAAGCGGAGACGGCCGTGCCGGCCAGTATCCTTATCACCGTGAAGGATGGCCAGGGAAACCTGGTGTATAGCCAGGAGAAATTGAACATCTATCCTCTCGGGGATGGTTATATCACCAATCCGGTAAACCTGGAACCTGGAGACTATACGCTGGAGGAATTTCTGGTGCTGGACTCGGCCGAGGCGGTGGTTTACCTAACGCCCATTCAGGGTTCGCAATTTGCGGATTTGATCCCTGAACCGTTGCCTGTTGCATTTTCGGTAACGGCCGACCTGACCACGGAAGTAACCGTAGATGTGCTACCTGCAGACTTGGGGGATGCCGCTAAGTTTGGCTACGCCACGTTTGGATTCAACATTGTTCAGGCTGCTTATTTCCGCCCCGACTCCACTACCGGCAAGGACGCCGTCTTTGGACTGTTGGTTCCAGACAATAATTACGGCGATATAGAGGATATACATCTGTATGCCTGGACCCAGAATGGCGATCTCAATGTGAACCGTTTTGTCATTGATTTTGCCTTGGAATCTTTGCCGGATAGCATCACTATTGACAGTGCTTTCTTGTCTATGTATTTCAATTATAGTTCTGGTTACATTGCTGGGCTTCCGGGCGCAGACGGGCATTTTGGTGATAATGCATTCTTTGTTGAGTCGATTGTGGAAGACTGGAATGAGCAAACCGTAACCTGGAATACCCAACCTGCCACCGATACTACAGGGCGGTTATCCTTTCCGGCCAGCACAAGCTTTGACCAGGACTATACCCGGATGGATGTGACTGATTTGATAGTTAACCAGTATGAGAATCCCGGATCTGCTCACGGTCTTATGTTCAAACTAGAAAATGAGGTAAAATTTAAAGTAATGTTCTTCGCCTCTAGCAACCACCCAGACGAAACCATTCGCCCTACACTGGTGGTATATTACCACTGATACCTAAGAAGAGTTTGAATTGTCAAGGGAGCCCAAAAGGGTTCCCTTTTTTCGTCACACAGGCGTTATACAAATGCTCATTCCGCAAACTTAACCTTACATTGAGTTAGTTATTTAGGTATCAACTCAACAGGTGTTATGAATCGATTAGTAAACTATCTCAACGGCTGGGTTTTAGCCAGCATATGGGTAGTGCCTTCTGCTTTTGCACAAACTACTATACAGGGCAAGTTGCCTGAGCCAAACCAGACGGTAATCTTGGTAAAATTCTCAGACGCACTTTCTCGGACGGAAGTAATTTGGGAGGCTACTTCTACAGATGAGGAAGGGTATTTCTCTTTTTCTATCGACTTGGAAGCACAAGTTTTTGCGGGGCTGCGGGTAGGTACCACCCGACAGGATCTGTGGTTCTTGCCCGATAATAAGTACGTATTTGGATGGCAGGAAAATGATTTGGTACTGGAGGAGGAAAGCCCGTACGCGCTCAATCGTAACTACGCGAAGTTTAGTAGAGAACATTCGGTAAAGGGCTATTTGATGGGGCTTTTCCGTGGTGAAAAAGGGAAGACGAAGGTATGGAACCGTTCTCGTGACCGGGCATGGAAAAAATGGATGGGGGACATCCCTCAGCAATATCTGGAACCCTTCCATTTCGAGAACTTGGCTTCGATGCAATCCTTCGGGGTAGAGGGTTATTCGGATGCAGAAGTATATCAAGCCATAGAGGATACGGTGCTAAACGTTACTACAGTGGTGCCGGAGAACCCCTACTATTGGCGCCTTTGGTACGATTATATGCACGGTCGGATAAATAGAGGGAGTTTACACCGTAGTGCCTATTCTTGGCCATACGTGGCGCACGAAACTGGTTTTACAGAAGCAGCTTTCTTTTCTGATCCCGAGAAGCGAGAATTGGCTAAGGTAATCACGGTGATTATTTGTTTCGAATCGGAATGGTTTGGCGTAGGGGGCGATGGTCCCGACGTACTGCTAAAGGTGGCTGATTCTCTTTACAGTACCCTCAATTTCTCAGTGACCAGAAACTTACTGGCGCGGCACCTTACCCAATGGACCCAGATGATGCCGGGGGACGACTTTCCTCAGCTAGCACTCAATACCTTGGATGGTGTGCCATTTGATTGGTCCACCCTAGAGGGCAAATATGTGCTGGTGGACTTTTGGGCCTCTTGGTGCACGAGTTGCATACAGCATATGCGGCACTTTGATGAGCTATATCAAGCGTATCCCGATGATTTTGAGGTCCTCAGTATTTCGGTGGACCGAGAGCCGGTGCGCTCTAAGCGTATTGTGAATGCCATGGGTTTTGATTGGAACATGATATACAATGGCCCCAGCGGTAATTACTACTCAGAAGTGATGATCTCGGGGTACCCCACCTATTACATTCTGGATAGGGAGGGCAAAGTGCTAACCTTGCCCACCATGTACTTCAATCCCAAGGATGATTTACCTAAGATTTTGGCAGATGAGGGGGTGGAATCGGCCCAATAATGAGGCTAATAAATGCAAAGGCCCGGGGTAGTTTTCCACCTCAGGCCTTTTGCATTAGACATATTTTATGTGAATTATTCTTCGCTTTGCAATGCTGTTACTGTTTCTAGCAAAGTGTTAATCATTACTTGCTGCTGGTTTAGCATGTCCGATTGTTGCTTAAGCTGTTCCTGCTGATCAATAGTATATAGAGTCAGCTCTTCCACCTTTTGTAAGAGTCGGGCATTCATTTCTGCCAAGGCAATACCATTGGCTTCTACTTCCTCCGCAGAAGGGATGTCCTTCAGGTGTCCATTTTCTGCTATGAAAAGTTTTACTTCCTCTAGGGTTGGCAGTTCATAGTCTTCTTCAAAAACGAAGTCAGCCCAACCGGTCTCACATTTGATTTCCTTAGCTCGGATGGCGCCATTTACTGAGAGGGCAAAGTTGGGATCCGGGTTGCTGGTGTTGATTCCCACTTGTCCATTGTCAGATACCACCAGTCGGTTTTGCCCATCAGCATAAATTCGGAAATTGTTGCCGGGGCTATTGCCGATAAAGTATTTCTTTTCACCGTTAGTACCATCAATCCACATACCACCGCCGTTCGTGGTGTTAGCCAGGCGTGTCCGTCCATTCACATGAAGATAAACGGATTGGTCAACAGCACTTGTTCCGATTCCCAATCGGCCTCCTGTCCAGCTATCACCGGTCTGAGCGATTCGAGTAGCTGGGCTAGTTGCATTACTGCCTAAAATAATCTTACCATCTGCCAGTTGTAGATCTAGTACAGCAGAACCACCAGCAAACAACTGAAGATACTGTGTGCTAGATGATCCATCGGTGGCGATGGCAAATGGAGAAGTTGAAGCACCATAAAGGGAGGTAGGATTATTATACCACTTACCGATCCGAAGTGATTCCGTAGTTCCATTTTTGGCTACTGCAATGGATCCATTTCTGCTAATATTATCATTTGTACTTGGATTGGTTTGGTCCCATTGTGCATAGGACAGGCTGGTAGCTAGTAGCACCACCAGCGAGCTGAGTATTAGTTTTTTCATGATGATTATTTCTGATTGAGTGCTTAAAGAAATAGAAAATCTGGAAGCGTGCCTACATGATGGCAGTTTTGATGGGTATTCTGGCAGGCCAATTTAGAATTTGGGATGAGAAGGCCTTCGATGACCACGGGTTCTCTTCAGAAACTTGGTTCTGTACCTACTACCGTAGCTTCATTGTGCATTCTTTAGCCTGATTATCGTTTTTCTTGGAGATAGGCCATAAAAAAAACCGCCCCACGTTCGTGAGGCGGCATCCATATATAATTCCTTAACGGGGAAGAATATTACTCTTCCAATTTCACATCGATGGT
>DMST01000259.1:56534-70051 GCA_003454975.1 Cytophagales bacterium
AACACCGTCGTTGGCGTTGAAAGTACCCGTGATGGTAACGATTTTGATCAAACCGAATTTCCCAGCAGAGTTAGCCTTATCCGCATCGGTACGGAACGCAACTACTTGTCCTTCGCTCAAGTTAGTAATTACTCCACCATCATCAGTTCCTCCTTCGAAAGCAGCAGCAATGTCATCACCATCATTGGCGCCGATAGCGTCAAATTCAGCAGCTGTCAAAGAGGTGGTGCGGAACTCAGTTTCGTTTTTGGTACCCCAAGCAGAAATGTTACCAAATACATCATTCAGGTTAGCATCATTTACCCATGCATTAGGAGAAGCCAACGAAGCGTTGTTTGAAGCACCGTAGTAGTATCCGAAGTCAATGGTACTTGAGATGGGATCGGCAGAATTGATAACATTGTTGTTGCTGTAGGTCTCTCCGTCTTCGCTAGAGAACCAGTTAGCGTTGGAGTCGTCCTGCAAAGGAGCACTCAATAGAGTGGCGGTGTAGCTAATAATAGGATTGGGTGGAGCGGTTGTGTTCACATCCAGATCGCGGATAACTACGCGAGAAGAATCGTCTACTGCTTCGAATACCAAAGAAGCCAGTTGGTCTACCAATGAGTCAACAAAGGTATAGGTGATGTCAGTTGTGAATACAGTGTCACCAGCAGTTTGGCGTACCAACTCGTCGATGCCAGTGGAGTCAGCACCAAGTACCAAACCGTAACGGAGAACGTTGAAGCCACCGTCAGCTTCTACAGTTACGGTGAATGTGGTTTGATCCCCTACTTGGCCATCAATTGATGAGATGGTAGCACCATCAGCATCAGTGATAGAAATAGTAGGAGCGTCAGTCATTACGACAGGGTCTACACCGGTGTCGCAAGAAGTGAGGTATGCTACAGTACCAACGGCCAATAGCATGCTCAGGAGTTTCGAGACTTTTTGCATGGTAAATTGTGTTTAGTATGGGTTATGAATGGTTAATACACGTGTGTCGTGAGAAGGAGTTGTCTATTGACTCTCAACGAAAAAAGAAGCCGGCTCAAACTCACAGCCAATAGACACTGAAATGGAAAGGAAAGTTGCGCCCATGGGCATGTTTTTCCGACAGTTTTTTTAGTTAGCCAATCCTTGAAAAGGGCGCTCAGAACACCGCTAATCCCTTTTTCAGTATTGTAGGGTACAAGGCTTTTTTATCTTTCGCCTTGGCGGTTCAAAACTACAACAATATGATTAGTTTAAGAAAAAACGTTCTCTATTTAATATGTTGGTGGCTCGCAATCGGTAGCGCCTTTGCCCAAGAAACCCAACCCATTACGCTACAAGATGTATTTCGCAGTGGCAAGTTCAGCCAACGTTCGGTGTATGGTATCAATTGGATGAATGATGGTCGGTATTACACCTCCCAGGACTATGACCGCTCTAGCGGTGCCCTGAGTCTGGTGAAATACGATATCACGACCAGCGAAGCGGTGGAAACATTGTTGAACAGCAGCGAAATTGTACTGAATGGCAATACTCGAAATCTCCGCTGGGATAGCTATGAGCTTACCACTGATGAGGCTGCTGCCCTCATCATGACGAACCGCGAATCCATTTACCGCAGATCTTACAAAGCAGAATACTATCTGGTAGACTTGACAACCAATGAGGCGCAGACGATTGGAAATGCTGGAGAGAAAATCAGCTATGCCACCTTGGCCCCCAACGGTGCAGCGGTGGCCTACACACAGGATAATGACCTCTACTACCATGATCTGGGCAGTAATCAACAGGTGCAAGTAACCAACACCGGCGAGTGGAACCGAATCATCAACGGCTCAGCCGACTGGGTATACGAGGAGGAATTTTCGATGGCGCAAGCGTTTGCCTGGAGCCCTGACGGAAGTCAAATTGCCTATTGGACCTTTGACGAGACCGAGGTGCCGGAGTTCAACATGCAGTTGTGGGGTGAACTGTACCCAGAAGACTACCGCTTCAAATATCCCAAGGCTGGAGAAACGAACTCGACCGTTACCATCTCGGTATACGATATGGCCAGCAAACAATCGGTTACCATGGACATTGGTTCCGAGACCGATATATACATCCCTCGCATTTATTGGGTTGACAATGAAACGCTCAGTATCATTCGTATGAACCGCCTACAGAATGAGCTGGAAATTTTGCATGCCAATACCAAGACGGGGCGTACTCAGGTAATTTTGAAAGAGACTGCGGACACCTATGTAGACATAGACTACAACGACAATTTGCAGTATTTGGCTGATGGCACATTCATACGTACCAGTGAGCAAGATGGCTACAAGCACATCTATCACTATAAGAATGACGGTACGCTGATCAAACAGATAACCAGCGGGGAGTGGGAAGTGACCGAGCTGGTGGGAATAGACACCGATAAGAAGTTGATCTACTTCATGAGCGCAGAGCAGTCACCCTTGGAGCGCCACTTGTATAGTATCCGAATGAATGGCAAGAAGAAAACCTTGCTGAGCGAAGGAGAAGGCAACTTCCGGGTGAACATGAGCTCTGACTTTTCGTACTACATCCAGTATTTTAACAGCCCCAGCACGCCCAATCTGGTGACCCTTCATGAGGCTCCCTCGGGTAAGCAATTGCAGGTGCTAGAGGACAATGCTGCCCTTAAGGAAACGGTAGGACAGTATACTATGGGTACTAAGGAGTACATCACGGTACCTACTGAAAATGGAGACCTGAATGCTTGGGTGATCAAGCCCGCTGATTTCGATCCTAGTAAGAAGTATCCCTTGCTGATGTACGTATACGGAGGCCCGGGCTCGCAAACGGTTCGCAAGACCTTTAGCTCTGGTCGTGAGCTGTGGTACCACCACCTAGCCAACCAAGGCTATATCATTGCCTCAGTGGACAACCGGGGTACGGGTGCCCGGGGCCGTGCTTTCAAACACAAGACCTACGCTATGATGGGTAAGTATGAGGTAGAGGATCAGATAGCGGCAGCGAAGTGGTTTGGTACCCAGGGATACGTTGATGCTGAGCGCATCGGTATCTGGGGATGGAGCTACGGAGGTTACATGAGCTCGCTCTCCTTGTTTGTAGGCAATGATGTTTTCAAGGCGGCCATTGCGGTTGCTCCCGTTACCTCGTGGCGTTATTACGATACCATATATACGGAGCGCTACCTGCAGCGTCCTCAGGATAACTCAGAGGGCTATGATGCTTGGTCACCCATCACTCATGCGGACAAGTTGGAAGGCAACTACCTTCTCATTCACGGTACGGGAGATGACAACGTGCACTTTCAGAATACCGTAGAGCTGCTCAACCGACTGATTGCCAGTGGCAAACAGTTTGATACGTTCTACTATCCTAACCGGAACCATGGGATATACGGTGGTAATACCACCATCCATCTGTATACCCAAATGACCAACTGGTTGTTGGAGAACTTGTAAAAAACGATTCACATCAATAGTAGAAGCCCCGGCCTTTTGGTTGGGGTTTTTTTATGCCAGTATCTTTGCAACAAACCGTTCTGGGTATGAAACGCACCATCACTTTTTGCCTACTGGGTCTGCTTACCCTTTCTACTTATGGCCAATCCGGGCCTTCCCCTTTGGCGGATAGCTTGAAGCAGCAACTTAGGATAGCCACGGAGGCCGAGGATAGATACCCCTTGCTTATTCAGCTATCAGGACTTTTAGCGGCAATACAACCTGATTCCGCTTACCGTTTCGCCCAAGAAGCCTACGACCTGGCAAAGGAAGCAGGAACAGAATGGCGCATTGGGGAAGCTTTATTACACATGGCACCCTACCACTTGCAGCGTGGACAATTTGGTGAATCGGATAGCTTATTGGCCCTGGCCCAGCCTATTTTTGCCACATGTACTGACCTACAGTTATTGAGCTCTTATTACCACACGGTAGGCCTCAATGCACAATACCAACGATTCTACAGTGAGGCTAGCCAGGCCTATTTAAAATCGCTGGAGTTGCAGGAACCCTTTGCTGAACCACGAGAGCTGATACCTGACTATGTGAATGTAGGCTCCTTGATTGCCCGCCGGGGTCGCCTGGAAGCAGGCATGCAATACATGAAACAAGCCTATGGCCTGGCTAAGCAAGAGGGCTTTCCCTTGGTGCAGGTGGAATACAATATTGCCCAGGCCTATATGGAGGGAAATGATTGGATAGATTCTGCCTGGCACTACGGCCAGCTCATGTTGGCCTCGGCCCGAAGAGAAAGCTCTACTTTCGGAGAGTTCAAGTCCTATGAGCTATTACCGGGCATTGCTACCAAAGCGGGGTTTCTGGATTCCGCGCTGGTGTATGCCAGAAAAGGGGTTGAAATGGCCTCACAGATGGGGAGTCCCCGTGCAGAATATACCCATCGGCTCAACTTGGTACAGGTGCTAAATGAGATGGGGCAAGGAGAGGAGGCGCTGGAAGAATTTGACGCTGCTCAAACCCTAGGACAATTCGAAAACCGGCAGGACTTATTGTACTCTCAAATAATGCAACGGCTGGGTAGATACCAGGAAGCCAACGAGCACTACCTGGTGTTTTGGGACCGGTTTGATAGTGTGCAAAAGGCCGAAGACATTTTGCAGATCAATGAGTTTGAACGCATATATAATACCGAAAAGAAGGACCGAGAGATTAAGCAACTGGCACAGGCAAACCAAATTGCTGCTCTGCGGGTAGGACGACAGAAATTAATTATGGGGCTGGGAGCCCTGTTTTTCTTAGCTGCATTTGCCCTGGGGGGCGTCTTTTACCAGCGAAACCAGCGCAGGCAAGAGCAGGCTATGTACACCACTGAGCAGCGGATGCTGCGTAGTCAGATGAATCCTCACTTCATCTTCAATGCCCTTTCGGCGGTGCAGAATTACATAGTGTACCAAAAGCCCGAGCAAGCATCGCGTTTCTTGAGCAAGTTTGGGAAGTTGATTCGCCAAACCCTGGAAAATTCGCGGGAAGAATTCATCACCTTGGCCGAGGAAATCGAGATGTTGGAGAACTACCTTTCGGTCCAACAATTACGGTTTGATGATAAGTTTACCTACAGTATTGAGGTAGATAATGAGTTGACTCCTGAGGCAACCAAACTACCCCCTATGTTTTCCCAGCCCTTCATAGAGAATAGCCTGGAGCACGGTCTGTTTAAGAAGGAGAACAATCATATATGGGTACGTTTCCGTCCCGAGGACGGTATGCTTACTCTGGAAGTAGAGGATACCGGAACGGGATTGCATCAGGGCCAGTTGAAGGAGGAGCATCACCAGTCATTAGCCACCGCCATTACCCATGAACGGCTGTCGGTATTTCGCAGGCTATTCCGTAAATCGTTCGGCATGGAAATCACCAACCAGACCAATGAGGCCGAGGAGGTAACAGGGGCGTTGGTAAGGTTGCAAGTACCCGTACAATATGCGGAATAGGGATTTGCTCATCGGGTTATTTGACCAGGCCTATACGGTTTTGGAACGGTGGGCCGAGGGGAAGGAGTCCGACCCAGATACGTTGAAAGTAGTAGTGACTACTCCGCGTAAGGCGCTTCAAGAGGCGGCCAAAATCCCAAAGGAAAATCAAGACTACCTCCTTAGAGATCTGAGGGCACTTCGACAGGAAAAGGAAGGACAACTTCTTGCTCAACTAGCTTCCTCACCCGTGGGAAGTTTGCTGGCTAAGCTTTCCTTCGCCATTCAGGAAATTCACTACCTCTGGAAATCTGACTTGGATACCTGCCCCTGCGAACTCAAGCATCAGTTAGGGCTACCTCTGGATTATGGTAAGCCAACCCTATGGCTTGTTCAAGAGCTGCGCTCCCATGATGTAGAAACCGACACCTATTTATGTACCACTTGTGAACGAACGTGGGTATACGACCGAAGCCCGCACATTACTCCACATTGGTACGAGCAGAAAGAAATCTGATCTGCGGCCAACCCCATTGTGCTCTTCAGGCTTCGGAGATGTGGTGAAAGTAGTTAAATCTCATAGGTCTTTAGACGATAAAAAAACCATCAGCACCATTTAAGGAGCCACCAAGCATTTGCTGAGCTAAGGCTTACAGCGAGAAAGAACGATTTGGCCTTTCCTTTGGTCATGATGAAGAGCCTAATGGACTATCGGTGAGGCATTGCCTTCTCCCAATAGGTGATGCGGCGCCGCACCAAAGCAGAATAATTTCTTTAGGGTTAGGTATCGGCGAACCTGACCCTTTTTCGTATTGTTACCCCTCGGACATTTTGCCCAACTGTTTTGGGCGAGTTAGATTAATTTATGGCAGACGACAATAATCGTGGAAGGGGCCGAGGGAGAGGCCGGACTCCGCTAGAAAAGGAAGAGCGACGAAAATTCAACAAAGAAAGCCGGCAGAAACTGGCCCGAATCTTTACCTACATTGGTCCCTACCGAATTTATTTTTTCCTGGGACTGATCTCCATGGTCATTAGTACGGTGCTATTCATGGCCTTCCCCTACCTAAGCGGACTGATGGTGGATGCCGCCAAGGGAGAGAATGTAGAGATTCCCTATCTGGCCTTAGACTCTATTTCGGATATCGGCTTTGCCATGATCGGTGTGCTGGTTCTGCAAGGTGTTTTTTCATTTGGCAGGGTGATCTTTTTAGCCCGGGTCTCCGAGCCGGCCATGGCCGATATGCGCAAGGATATTTTTTCTAAGCTGATCTCGCTCAACTTTACCTTCTTTGATAAACGCAGAACGGGAGAACTCATTAGCCGGATTACGGCGGATGCAGGCACCTTATACGATATGTTTTCGGTTAACCTGATCGAGCTGATTCGTCAGGTATTGACCTTGGTATTTGGCATTGGGGCTCTTCTTATTCTGAGTCCCAAACTCACCTCGTTTATGTTGGCTACCTTCCCCGTAGTGGTGATTATCGCCATTGTATTTGGCCGCATCATCCGGAGGAAATCCAAAGAAACCCAGGACCGCCTGGCGGAGACGAACGTGATTGTGGAAGAAGCGCTGCAAGCCATAGAGGCGGTGAAATCCTTTACCGGGGAGCTATTCGAAAAGCTGCGCTACGGGAAGTCCATGCACGAGCAAGTGAAAGTGGCGCTCAGCGCGGCATGGTATCGTGGGCTCTTTATCTCGTTGAGCTTCGTGTTGCTGTTTGGGGGTATCGTGGCTGTGATTTGGTACGGAGCCTACCTCATCCAAAATGGAGACGTGACCGACGGTGGACTGTTCGCCTTTGTGTTCTACACCGGACTTATTGGCGGTTCTATGGCCGGTTTTTCCAGTTTGTATGCGCAGCTGCAGCGGGCCATTGGGTCTAGCGAACGAGTGCTGGACATTTTGGGTGAAGATGGAGAGCCTACCGTGGCTGAATCTGCTTTGCCTCCGTTGGATTTCCAGGGCCATATCCAATACCAGGATGTACGGTTTGCGTACCCTACCCGCGAAGATATGGAGGTGTTGAAGGGGATCTCTTTGGAGATACAACCCGGTGAGAAAGCGGCTTTGGTGGGGCATTCTGGCGCGGGTAAGTCTACCATGGTGCAGCTACTCATGCGGTTCTATCCGCTCAACGGTGGGGAGATTATGGTGGATGGCCAAGCCGCTGCCGAATACGACTTGCGCCGCTACCGCGAGCAGATCGGCATTGTGCCCCAAGAGGTTCTCCTGTTTGGCGGTACCATTCGAGAGAATATTTCCTACGGTAAGCCCTCGGCAAGTGAGGAGGAAATCGTATCGGCAGCCAAACGGGCCAATGCTTGGCAGTTTATTGAGTCCTTTCCTGAGGGGCTGGACACCATTGTGGGCGAACGAGGGGTGAAGCTGAGTGGAGGACAGCGCCAGCGTATTGCCATTGCCCGCGCCATTTTGAAAGATCCAGCGATCCTGATTCTGGATGAGGCCACCAGCTCGCTTGACGCAGAATCTGAAGCCCTGGTGCAGGAGGCTTTGGAGGAGCTGATGCACAACCGTACTACCATTATGATTGCTCATCGTCTGGGCACCATCCGCAAAGCGGACAAAATCTATGTACTGGACCAGGGACAGATCATTGAATCGGGTACTCACGAGGAACTTTTAGCCCGGGATGAGGGAACCTATACCAATTTGGTAAAGCTCCAGCTCACGGACTAAAAAAAATACAAACTCTTCGGCGTAAATCGGCGAAAAGGAGTCATGGGATTGTATTTCTTCAGCATACAAAAAACCAAAAGGAGCCCTACGGGGCTCTTTTTTTGTGGTTATTCAGCTATTTATAGCAGGATGCTTGATATTCCGTGAGCATTTGTGAAATTTATTGTTTAGAAAGAAGAACTGCATTCTCCTTTGATAAGTACAAAAATTACCCGCCATGCCTCAATACGAGACCGCCGATCGGCGCAAGGATGATAGCTTGATGGAACCTGTTTACCGAAAGGCCGACCGCCTATTTCAGGTTTTTACGGTACTAGCTACCCTACTTGGGGTTGTTTTGGGGCTTATCAATGGGTTTAGGGAGTGGGCCCTCATCCCCATGGCCGTATGGCTGCTCATTATTTTTGCCGTACAAAGAATCCCCAACCGGTCTTGGTCACTGGGTCTAACGGGATTCTTCTTTGTTACCTACGTGGCCTGGTACATGGCTTTCACTCATGGCTTGGTGGAAACCCGCATGATATACTTTGCTTTCCTGCCTCTTCTATTCCTGTATCGTTCCAGAATCCCCCTGATATCCGCTGCCTCAATCGCCACCTTGTTCATCGCCGTCATGGCCGTTACTACCCTCTCTCCGGATTGGGTACTGGGTGATTTCGTTCGCGCCTATGTGCTGGAACCCGATGGGCTTGTTGGCTATAAATTAGGTTATACCTACCTGGCCCTGTCTTTGTCCATAATCATCACCATTTGGATAGGCGATAGCCTGCAAAGGGATACTTTTGAGACCCTGGAGCTGGATGTAGCTCAGCTGAAGCAAATTGAAATTCTAGAACAAAACCGGATGTTTGCCGAACAAATGGCACAAGGCGACTTGAGCGGCCGGGAAGAACTAGAAGAAGATGATAACCTGGGCGATGCACTGGAACAAATGCGCCAGAATCTGGAAGAGGCCCGCACGCGGGAAGAGGAGGAACGCTACATCAATAAAGGGTTGAACCAGGCGGCCGAAATATTGCGGAAGCAAGCCGACGGTCTGGAAGCCCTCAGTGATGAGATTTTGCAGTTTTTGGTGGATTACTTAAAGGGCAACCAAGGAGCCATTTTTCTACTGGAAGAAAACGAGAGGGGTAAACATCTGGACATGTATGCCTGCTACGCCTACGACCGTAAGAAGTACCATCGGCAGCAGCTCAAACCCGGCCAAGGCCTTACCGGGCAGGTGTTTTTGGAAGGCAAAACCTCTTACTTGAAGAAAATACCCGCCAACTATATCCAGATCAAATCAGGATTGGGTGGGGCCAATCCCCGCAACCTCATCTTGGTCCCAATGCGCACCAGTGAGGAAGTAAAGGGTGTGCTGGAGCTAGCCTCTTTCCACGAATTTTCTCCACATCAGATCACCTTTCTGGAGCGAGTAGCCAACAACATGGCCAGCACCTTTGAGGTAGTGCGGATCAATGATAAGACCAAGGAACTGCTAGCTGCTACTCAGTCTACCGCCGAGGAGCTACGCAGTCAGGAGGAAGAGATGCGCCAGAATATGGAAGAGCTGGAGGCTACTCAAGAGGAGATGCGACGGAAAGAGCGCAACTTCCAAAAGCAGATGGATGACCTCAAGGCCAACCATACGATTGAGCTAATCAATCTAAAGAAGGAACTGGCCGAGGCTCGGGATCAGCTACAACAAGCGCTCAATCCAGCCAAGGAAGATTAGCCTTCTATTTCGAGAAAAATGTTAGCATAGGGTGTAACCCCTCCTAGGAAACTGGCATCTTAGTAAGCGTGACCGGTTTACTGGACGATTTTTCTCTCATCGACCGGGTATTGGAAGGAAACTCCCATGCCTATGGCTTGCTGGTGCAGCGCTATCAATCGTATGCCTATACCTTGGCCTTGCGGGTAGTGAAAGACCCCATGGCAGCAGAAGAAGTAGCTCAGGATGCCTTTGTTAGAGTTTTCCAGGCCTTGAAGACTTTCCAGAAGGATAGTAAATTTAGCACCTGGTTGTACCGCATTGTACTTAACCAGGCCCTGGCTTACATGCGAAAGAAAAGGCCTGAGTATACCTCTGACTTTCCGCTAGACCGGCCTGAAACTCAAGAGGCCAACCAAGAGTTGCTTCGGGAAGAACGAAAGATGCATTTGGATCGGGCCATCGCGGGTTTGTCTACCGATGACCGTACTGTGCTCACGCTATTTTATTTCAAAGAGCTGAGCCTGGAAGAGATGAGTGAGGTGATGGGTCAGCCGGCCAATACCATTAAAGTAAAGGTGCACCGGGCACGTACACGATTGGCCCGGGCACTGGAGACCACCATGAAGGAAGAAGTACACTCCTTGTTATGAAATTGACCGACGACATACTGGAACGCTACCTTGCGGGCGAGCTTTCTCCGCAGGAGATGGAACAAGTGGAACAACGGCTTGGCGAGGACGCTCCCTTGCAGAGCGCGGTGCGGCTGACCAAAGCGTGGGAAGATGATGCCGAACTCGGGTTGAAAATGCCCAGTCCGGATTTTGCAACCCGGGTCATGATCAAGGTACTCCAGAAGCGGTTTTCGTTTCGAGAACTAGTGCAGACCAATACGCTAGGTTTCCTATCCGGTAAATCCGGTATGTTTCTCGGTGCCATCTTCACCCTGCTGGTTGTGGGCGGGGGCATCGTATTCGGAGCCTTACCTAGTTATTATCCCGATCTCAACTTGCCCACTTTCCAAGCAGATCGTATGACCAATGGCCTACCGGTAATCGCCGGGCTTTTTAGCCTACTCCTGCTATTTCTACTAGACCGCTGGGTACTGAAGCGGTACTTTGCCAAGGATTCTTAAGGACACAGAGAAAATCAATCCCACTTTTTATCATTTCTCAAAGAAAGTTTGCCCAAATGGCAGCCAGATGACCATACAATTCGGTAGCAGAGCCGTTTTCAATCTATACCGTATTTTTCATACAACATGAGGACTGTTTATCTACTACTAGCCATGCTGGCCATAGATCTGGGTGGTGCATGGGCCTTTTTACGCTTTTTCGTTCCCGGTCAAGACGATGTGTCCGGGGGCATGACCGCCACTGCCCAGGCCATCGATACAGAAGAGACAGAGGGTTTTGCGGTGATAGAGTTATTTACTTCCGAAGGGTGTTCTAGCTGCCCATCCGCTGACAAACTCCTGGCCGAAATCCACCAACGATACGGCGACGAGGAGGTCTACCCCTTGTCATTTCACGTAGACTATTGGAACCGACTGGGGTGGAAGGACCCCTTCAGTCAGAAGGCCTTTTCTGACCGACAGCGTAATTACTCCCGTATCCTCAACGACCGGGTGTACACCCCCATGATGGTATTCAACGGCCAAAAGGCTCTCGTGGGCTCTCGTACCCAAGAAGTATACCATGGCTTGCGCCAAGCTCTGGAAACACAGCCCCAGGCAACCATATCGCTTTCTGCCCCTGAGTGGAAGGAAAAAACACTCAAGTTCTCCTTCTCCGTTTCCGGTATAGCTTCCGGAGATGTGGTTCATTTGGCACTGGTTCAGCGTTCGGCCACGGTAGAGGTACCCCGAGGAGAAAACACCGGCCGTACACTCCATCACGCCAACGTGGTGCGTGCCTTTAGTAGTTATTCTTTAGCCGAAAGGCAGTCTGGCTTGCAACTCTTTACCTTACCCGAAGCTGTCGGGTCAGAAGAATTTTCCATTGTGGCCTATGTGCAGGATTTTGACTCGGCCGAGATCAAAGGGGCTACTCGTATGGCATTATAGTTTTTGGCTATTTTGCAGTTGTGCACAGCCCTTCCCCTAACGAAATCTATCATACGCTACTGGATACCGAGGCTCCCCTAGGGGAAGTGTTTCAAGCCGTAGAAGCGTGGAAACTGCTATTGGCCGAGCAAATTGGTGAGGCGGATAAGATGGCTGAAAATGATGACGTACAATCTCAAGCAGGAGTGGCCATCAATGTATACGAGGCCTTTTTGTGCCTCACCGACTGCATACGCACTGCTGGCTTTGTGCGCGGGTTAGCCGCAGCAGTGCACGAGGCACAAGCGCGATTTCCAGGTGAATGCATCCGGATACTCTATGCTGGCTGCGGCCCCTATGCCGCATTATTTCAGCCACTCACTAGCCTCTTTTCGGAGCAGGAAATCGCTGTTACTCTCATCGAAATTAACTCCGAGACCATATCTATGGCCCAGAAAACCGTTGAGGTATTTGGATGGGAATCTTATGTGGATGGATGGGTAGAGCAAGACCTACTCACCTGGACCAACCTCGGCAAACCGTACCACGTGGCCGTCACAGAGACCATGCAAAAGGCACTGGTAAAGGAAGGACAAATTCTGAATAGCCAACATTTGGTTACCTTCTTATGCCCTCATGGGCTGTTGGTACCTCAAGAGGTTCGAATTACGGCTGCCACTACTGCACCCGAAGGCTCCCCCGGAGCAAAAGAAGTTTCACCGCACCTGTGGTTGTCCCCTTTGGCAGATGTTTTCAAGTTAAATCTTGATACAGTACCCGGCTTTTCCTTTCCGTATGAATACTCGCTGGACATGGATAAATCCATGGTATCTGAGTTAGAGGTGTATTTGCTAACTGAGGTGCGGGTTTTCGAGGATCATATTTTGCACTGGGGTGACTCTTGTTTGACCTACCCGGTCAAGGTTCTGAACGGCATGATCCCAAGTCCATCGGCCTCCTCTATCGTGTTTCGGCTGGGGCCGAAGGAACACCCCCATTGGCAAGTAGGGGCTGCCTCCTAATGCATATCGCTCCCTACCATTTACAGAAGGATTGCACGGTAGCCCAACCTCGTGTGCTATCTTATGGCTTCATTTGAAAACCATTTGTGAGCTATGCGACATCTATTTTTTACTCTACTTACCGTAAGCGTAAGCATTTTTTTATCTACAACGATGGTCGCCCAGCCCTTTGATCGTGGGGAAATGTACAGCCGCCAAGACTCCCTGCGCGGCAGTAACACACCCGAGCGCGCCTGGTGGGATTTGCGTCACTACCGCCTGGCCGTATGGGTGTATCCTGAAAAACAGGAGATCGAAGGGGTAAATACCATCACCTATGTAGTGAAAAGCGACCACCCTGGTCGCCTCCAAATTGAGCTCCAAAAGCCCATGGTGCTGGAGCAGGCCGTACAAAACGGGAAATCCCTGTCCTGGGATCAGGAGGGAATGATCTATTTCATTCAGCTGCAAGACGAGCAGCCCGTGGGCTCGCGGCAAGAGCTAGCCCTTACCTTTGGTGGCAAACCCAAAAAAGCCCGCCGGGCTCCCTGGGATGGAGGTTTTTCGTGGACCAAGGACGACGAAGGCAACCACTTCATCGCTACCAGCAACCAAGGCGAAGGCTCCAGCGTGTGGTGGCCCTCCAAAGACCACCCACTCGACGAGCCGGAAGAAGGCAT
>DMST01000415.1:0-1666 GCA_003454975.1 Cytophagales bacterium
GATAGCGATAGAGGCCCCAGAGGCCTCCCGACAGGAGCCCCAGTGCCAGGCCACCCCACGCCAGGAGTAGCCCCAAATGGATACAAAAAATCATGGTTCTCAGGTTTTCGTAAGCAAGCGAAGGCGGTGCGATACTCCGGCTGCTGTGTGATGTGGGTACGCCAAATTCTTGGCGTTTTTTGGTAGTATAAGTATAGCCAAAATGCGGTCTGCGGAACGGGGTCAATTGGCACAAAAGAGGGGGAATAGCCACTAAAGAAATTGAATAAGGGAATGAAATAGGATAGAATATTGACGCCAAGCCTGGAAGCACTTGGGTAATTCAGGTTTGCTGGATATTTCACTGAGGTCCTTTATAGGGAAGCTCTTATTTCGGTTGATTTTCGCGGGCTGAAAAAATCTATACAACCCAGACCTATCCAAAAACCAATCATTTTCAACGATCCCGTTGTATTTACTCATGATCTCAGAGTTGGGATGTTCGTACCTCATCAATTCCACCCTATCTTTGCTCCTTCAAAACCAATTAACTCTCACACGTCTATGGGAAAAGTGCTCATTATTGGCGCCGGCGGCGTCGGCAATGTGGTGGTGAAAAAGTGCGCGGCATTGCCAGAAGTGTTTACCGAAATCATGCTGGCCAGCCGTACGCTGAGCAAAGTAGAGGCCATCGCTCAGGAAGTGGGCGGCGACCGCATCAAAACCGCACAGCTAGACGCTGATATTGTGGCGGATACGGTGGCCTTGATCAAAGAGTTTGGCGCGGAGCTAGTGATCAACGTGGCTCTGCCCTATCAGGACCTGCCCATCATGGATGCTTGCCTGGAAGCCGGCGTACACTACATGGACACGGCCAACTACGAACCCAAGGACGAGGCTAAGTTTGAGTATAGCTGGCAGTGGGCGTACCAAGAACGCTTTCAGGAGGCTGGGCTGATGGCGCTGCTGGGTTGCGGATTCGACCCTGGGGTTACGCAAGCGTATACGGCCTACGCGGCCAAGCATCACTTCGATGAGATGCACTACCTGGACATTGTGGACTGCAATGCCGGGGACCATGGGAAGGCCTTTGCTACGAACTTCAACCCCGAGATCAACATTCGGGAGATCACCCAAAAGGGTAAGTACTGGGAGAACGGCCAGTGGGTGGAGATTGACCCCATGAGCATTCATAAGCCCATCAGCTACCCCAACATAGGGGAGCGGGAGAGCTATCTGCTGTACCACGAGGAGTTGGAAAGCCTGGTGAAGCACTTCCCTACCATCAAGCGGGCCCGCTTCTGGATGACCTTCGGCCAAGCCTACATCACGCACCTGCAGGTGCTACAAAATGTGGGCATGACGAGTATAGAGCCTATTATGTACCAAGGCCAGGAGATTGTGCCCTTGCAGTTTCTGAAGGCCGTTCTGCCCGAACCTAGCGAGCTGGGAGAGAACTACGAAGGAGAAACCTCCATCGGTTGCCAGATCAAAGGCTTGAAGGATGGCAAGGAGAAGACCTACTACATCTGGAACAATTGCAAGCACCAGGACGCGTACCGCGATACTGGCGCTCAGGGAGTGAGCTACACCACGGGTGTACCTGCCATGGTGGGCGCTAAAATGATGCTGGAGGGGAAATGGATGCAACCCGGCGTATGGAACGTAGAACAGCTTGACCCCGACC
>DMST01000415.1:1700-7589 GCA_003454975.1 Cytophagales bacterium
CCCGTTTCTGGCCGATGTAGCCAAGTACGGGCTGCCTTGGCAGGAGGCCATCGACGTAGCGCTACCGCACGAGTATTGAGCCCCACAGGAGAAGATCATAAAAGCCACCTCAACCGGGTGGCTTTTGTTGTTGAAGGAAAGAATATAAAATAAGCCAATAGCCCCAACCTGGCAGGACTATCCTATGCTCACTGCACCCGACAGCCCGCGTTCTAATCCAAGCATTAGCGCGCAGCGCTTGGAATAGAATTAACACCAAGCCGGACACACGGCTCTGTCCTTGCCACGGCTACGACTCTGCGGCTTGCAAGTCATTCTTCCCAAATCAAAGGTAAGCAAAGAAGCGATCTACCTACCCCATCCCAAACCATTACGCTCACGTATAGGTCGTCTCAAGTCTGACAAACGTACAAGTCCTTAGGTAAATCCAGCAGAGCCTCGAAAAATTGTATACCTTCGTGGTACAAACAAATGGATTAGAATTCTTTTCTGTTTGTCTTAGAGAACTAAAGTTCCTGGCTAATTGCGTGTGAATAGTGAAGGCGGCCGAGGGGCCGCCTTCTTTATGAATATCCTATCGGTTAGTTGGTTCCTGGATGTTTACACCATGCAGGTCGCCGATTCAATCGTTGAGCGTAATCAAAAAATCTTCCAGTTCTTGCCTATCCGCAAACTGGTACAGGTGAAAGCCATCGTGTACTTTGTTTTCGGTACGCCGCTGGATGTTGGTTCCTGAGATTTTTGAAAAGATTTCTTTCTCGTCCAGAAACTGGGCATGGTGCAGGGGGCGCCCCTTCAGGTGCTCAAACATACCCGGCAACAATACCTCTCCTACCCACTGCTGAGAATCTACGGCAATCACTCCCATACGGCGGATGTCCGCTACAAACTTTTGGGTGCGTAGTTGCCTGAAAGCGTTCAGTACCTCGGTGTTAATCTGCACAAACTGTTTATGACTCGTCACCTTACCCGTGTACTCCAGAAACAACGTATCTAACGCTGTATCATAATACACCTTCGCAATGTCCGTCTCATAAAAAGCCTGCACCTGTTCTGTCAATTGTTCCATAGTCAAAAACCTATAGCCAGACTAACGGAGCCACCCTTTGCTTTGTTGAAGAAAACATAAACAAATCAGAGCTTGAATTGCATAATTACCAGAATTCAGGGATGGCAAATGGGTGACTTACCTAGACAGCGAGGCATTGAACGTACTTTATTCTGCTATCGCCTCCATTAGCAAAACCCAATAACGACCGATTACACCTGTACCTTCTGGAAAAGCGAAGGGGGTTGCCCGGTTCGTTTACGGAAATCGCGACTAAAATGGCTCACACTAGAGTACCCCAATTGGTTGGCGATATCCTGGATACCCATACCCGACTCCAATAGCATGATCGCCTGCCGCGTGCGGAAGTCCATGAGGTACTGATGTACCGACTGGTTGAACACCCGCTTAAAACCCGTCTTTAGTTTCGTGGCCGATAGGCCTACTTCCTTTGCCAGTTCATCGATGGTGGGTGCCTCGTCTACGTATCGTTCCAGTAGACGTTTTGCCTGCTGTATTTTGGCCAAATCATCGCTGTGCACCTGCGGCTCCGCCGACTCATAGGATGCCACCACCGATTCTAGCTGAAGGCCAATCAGCTGTTGTACCAGCCCTTGCATTTGTATGTAGCCGCCCAGGCCCTCAAAGTTCTGCCCAGACAGCGTTTTGATGACCAGGCTTGCCTGCGCCGTTACGGGAATCTTGCGCACCAGGTAGCCAAAGTCTTCCTCCAGCGCCTTTACCACCGGCGGTGGCAACTCGCTCAGGTAGGGGTTCACCAGCTCTATGAAATGGTCCTTCTCCACATACACCATCAGACTTTTATAGTGTATGCCGGGTGGCATAAACAGGAAATTGCTCAGCTCCGGGCATATCATAATATAGCCGTGCCCTTCGTAGAACTGCAAATCGTCCTTGTACTCAAAGATTTTGGTGTCGGCCCCACCCCCTACACCAAAAATAAAAGCCACATTGGCTCCTTCATTACCTATCTCAAGCCGGGTTTTCTTCTGATAATACTGCTCTACGTACGTCAACGTGATGCCCGGCTTCACAAACTGGGCACGCGCAATACCGGTACCCAAGGCGGAGTTCTCAAAACTCACGTCAAATAAATAATGTAGGAAGTTCTGGCTCGTCACCATACTCTGCCCTACACTGTTCTCGGCAATGGTATCCTTGACTTGATTGATGCTAAACTCCTGCATGAAGTGACCCGCTCGCAATTAATTATACGATAATACACACATCCCCACAAAAAGAGTTCACCACCGCCAATTACCCGCACTTTTCCTCAGGATTATCCTATTCTCAGTACTGGACTCACTATGGGCTAATTATGATAAGGTTTTGGGAGAATGACTTGCAAGCCGCAGAGTCGTAGCCTTGGCTGGCACCGCGTCGCGTGTCCGGCTAGGTATAAATTTCAGATAGAGCGCGCTGCGCTCATAGGCACCAATTACGACCTTATGCCACGTGACCTATCCCTTCTGGCCCCTCTTTTTGAAATACACTCAGTCCTTTTTTGCAACAGCTTTGACCGAATTTGCAACGAGAACGAGTGGCTATTCCTCACCTTTGCATCATCAAAGACGCGGATTACGCTCTTGTCCCATAAACTACGGTAGATTCGATTTCAACAACGAAAAAGATACACCCCACACCCTACCCTAACCCAGGTAGGGATTTTTTTTGCCCAATGGTCAAGGAAGCATCAGCTTATAGCCAATGCCCCGTACGTTCTGAATTTTGAGCGAAGGTACCGGTTTTAGGTGCCCTCGCAGCTTGGAGATGTACACGTCCAGGCTGCGGCTATTGATGAATGTATCGTCCTCCCATATTTGCAACAGTATACTTTGCTTACTTACTGTTTCGGGGGCATGGGCGCACAGCATTTTTAGCAGGTCTGCCTCGCGGGTGGTGAGGGTTACCGTATTCTCCTCCAGTATCAAATGCTGCTGCCGGTGGCTAAATAGGACATCGCCCAGCAGAAAGGGATCAGGAAAGTCATCCTCCCGTTTTAGCAGCCGGGTATCGTTGAGTAGTAGTTGCAGCCGGATGAGCAACTCTTGCATGCCAAAGGGCTTGCGCAGAAAGTCATTGCCGCCCGACTCAAAGCCCTGCACCGCATCCTTGGCTTGCGACTTGGCCGTAAGAAACAAGATGGGCGTCTTGGTATCCACCTGCCGTATCTTTTTGGCTACCTGATACCCGTCCATCCGGGGCATCATCACATCCAGAATTACGGCACCCGGCTCTTCCTTAAAAAAGGCTTCCAAGGCTACCTGCCCGTCGGGCGCATGGATAACATCATACCCTTCCTCCCGCAGGCTATCAATCACGATGCCGGCCAGAGTTTGTTCATCTTCCGCTAAGAGGATTTTCATGTGTGGCTAGGGGTAAGGTAATAATAAAAGTGCTGCCCTGTCCCAGCTCCGATTCTACCCGGATCTGGCATTGCATAAGCTGCAGGGCATTTTTTACGTAGTAGAGGCCCAGTCCCAGGCCTCGGATGTTTTCTTCTCGTTCCCGGGGTACCCGGTAAAACCGATCGAACAGATGGTCGTGGTGCTCGGGGCCTATTCCAGGGCCATTGTCCTGCAACCAAACCTCCACGGCATTGCCAGCCAGGCGTTGTCCTACGGTCACCGTCACTACCTCTCGCTCGGCATACTTGATAGCATTGTCCAATAGGTTGTGGAAAATCTGAGCCAAATGCAGCGGATCTGCCATGGCCCAAATCTCGTCATCCAGCCCCTCGGTATTAAGCTCCATTTGCCCTTCGTGTGAAATCTGGGTGCTTTCGGCTACCTGCTGCAAGAGCTCGCTCACCCACACGGGTTCCGGCTGAATGGTGGCTTCGCGCCCCAACATGCGGCTTTGCAACAGGTGATCGATCATGCCCGTCAGGTGCTGGGTCTCCTTCATGGCAATACCTAAATAATCGCGCGAAGGCGGGGGCACCGGGTGCTTTTGCGTGTGCCGCTGTGCCGCCTCTAGTGCCACCCGAATGGTAGAAAGGGGCGTTTTCAGCTCATGCGTTACGTTATTAATGAAGTCATCTTTTAGCTCACCCAGCCGCTTTTCCCGCATTAGCCCACGGAATAGGCGGTAGAACGTGAAAGCCGCCAGCAGCACAATGAGCAGGGAAATACCGATTACGCCCAAGGATCGCAGAAACACCCGCTGCAGTGGGTTGGGCAAGATCACCTGTACGTAGCGCGCTCCCCCTGTAACCCGGGCCGGGATGGGCCACGTAGCCAGCTGTTCGTCGTTATCTACTTCCGGTATCAGGTGCGCCGAGTCCGCCATGATCAGCTGAAACGTATCCGCCAACTGGCTTTGCTGCAAGTTCGCTGCCAGACGCTCCCACAGCTGGGCCGAATCGATGGAGATCAACGCGTACCAAAAGAATAACTCCTCGTCTATGGCCGGGGTCCATTGGTATAAATTTCCCGTTTCCATCTGCTGCAACAGTTCCTCACCGAAAGCCGCCGCAATTTCCTCCGGTGTCAAATTGCGGCTAGTGTCTGGCAGAGGAGCGTACTCACTGGAAAGATAATGCGGGTTGGGCTCCTTCTCATCTGCATCGTGCAGGAAGTAGGTAAACCCCTCGCCGGACCAAAAGGGCACCACGCCCAAGGTAACTTTACTAGGATCAAGCAAATACAACTCAAAGGATTCTACCAAATCCATGCGCTGGCGCAGTTCTTGATCTGCTACAGTCTGGGAGACTAAGCTCTGCAGTTCCTCCTCAAACACCACACTGTCCTGATGAAAGTAGGAGATGGTGAAATAGCTCTGTACGGCCATTAGTCCCACCAGGGACAATACGGTAAGCCAGAAATAGGATTGTGATCCGGAACGCATCTGTCAAAAATAACGAGGCTTTTAGGGCAGGGATTAGGGGTTAACACAATTTTACACTGTCATAGGGGTAAGGCGAGGTATGATCGGGGGCATTTTCCTCTTCTAGGAAAAGGCCACCGTCTGACATCCCGACCACATTTTAACGAATCTGCATGTAAGCGCGCCAAACGAAATCGGTTAACTTTGCGTTTGGAAATACAGAATTAGCGGCATTACTGCCAGATTCTCACAACAATTGGCACAATGAAGAGAAGAATGTTACTCGGTGCAATGCTATCTATGATCGCCTGCACCGCTTGGGCACAAAGCCCCGGCATGTTTACCACGGACTACCGGATTGAGGTACGCTGGACTGACCTGGCTAACGAAATGGTCATCTTGGGCCATCACTTTGGCGATACTCAGTACACCGTGGATACTGCCATGATTGACGAAAACGGGGTTTGTGTGTTCGAAGGCAGCGGCGACACCTTGCGGTATGGCGTGTACTTGGTATACGTGCCCGATCAAAAATACTTCGACATCTTGTTCAATGAGCCGGAGATGATTCTGGAGACCTCCATCGCGGATCCGGTAGTGGATATGAACGTGATTGAGTCTGAAGAGAACCGGGTTTTCTTCGATTACCTCAACTTCTTGGGCGACCGGATGCTGGAAGCCCGCGAAATTCAAACCCAGATGGAGGGTGCCAATGAGGAGCAAATGGCCGCGCTGAATAGCCAGCGGGAAACGCTGGATGCGGATGTGCAATCGTTCATGAATAACTTCGTGACCGAGAACGAGGGCACCTTGGCGGCCAGCGTGGTGGGTATCAATCGGCAAGTAGATGTGCCCGATGCCCCAACGGATGAAGAAGGCAACGTGATCGACGATTTGTGGCAGTATCAGTACTTTTATGATCACTTCTGGGACCATATTGACCTGGCCGATGAGCGCTTGCTCTACAGCCCCTGGATGCAACCCAAGCTGGA
>DMST01000415.1:7624-8436 GCA_003454975.1 Cytophagales bacterium
TGGAGCAGTACGTGACCCAGCTCACCGTACAGCATCCTGATTCGGTGTGCAGCGCTGCGGACCGCGTGGTTGCCAAGGCTTCTGAGAACCAAGAGATGTTCCGTTACGCCGTCAACTGGATCACTAACCACTACGAAACCTCTAATCTGATGAGCAGCGAGACGGTATTCGTACACATGGTGAAGAACTACTACACGGCCGACCAAGCTTGGTGGATTGATGCGGCTACTCTCTATCGGATTCAGGACCGGGCTAAGATTTTGGAGCCGCTGTTGATCGGCAAGAAGGTACCCAACCTGGTGATCAAAGATTTCAACGAGAACTTCCAGAACCTACACAAGTCGGAGGGTAAATACACCGTACTTTTCTTCTACGATCCCGATTGTGGCCACTGCAAGAAAGCAGCTCCCCTCATGGAAGAGGCCCGCGCCCAGTATGCTCCTGACGGAGCGAAGTTTTGGGGCATTGCCTTGGATCTGGAGGACAACGAGGAAAGCCGCAATAAGTGGAAACAGTTCATCGAGGACAAAGGCCTAACCGAGTGGACCAACGTTACGGATTTTGAGCACCGCATTCCCATCAAATACACATTCGATGTGCGCAGCACGCCTACCATTATCGTGATTGATGAGAACAAGGAGATCATCCTACGCCGTTTGGGTGCCGAACAGCTAGGTGAGGTACTCGGCGATGTCATCGCTCGTGACAAAGAGGGAGGAGCTGATAGCCAGCCTTGATTCAACTTTCGAGCTTAGATGCCTAATCATATCGGCATCCAGGACCGTCTCAATATCATGAATAGAGAAAAGCCC
>DMST01000415.1:8503-10363 GCA_003454975.1 Cytophagales bacterium
CACGCAACCGGGCTTTTAATTTTTATAGGATGATGACCGAACTAAAGGATTTTGAAACTACCCTTTAGATTTCCATTGGCACCTCCATCAGGAGTACCTGGGCATTTTGGCTGGCCTCCACTTGAAACGCATCCGTATTCCAGATACCGAAGCCATCCCGCTTGGCAAGCTCCTGATCACCGATCTTTACGGAACCCTCCATAACGAAAGCATACACGCCGTTGCCGGGTTTGTGAATCTTATACTCAGTAGAGAATCCCGCCTCCAGGCGGCCCATATGGAACCAGGCATCCTGATGTGCCCAAACCCCGGCATCGTCCTGGTTAGGGGAAAGTACTTGCTGCAGGGTGTTTGTGTCCGCCGGATCTAGCGTTATTTGATCATAGCGTGGGGTCACATTCTTTCGGTTAGGAAACATCCAAATCTGCAGGAATCTCACCTCATCCCTCTTGCTTTTATTAAACTCTGAGTGGTAGATACCCGTACCTGCACTCATCACCTGCACATCGCCCGTTGCAATGGTCTGGCTGTTGCCCATGCTGTCCTTGTGCTCCAAAGCACCGCTCATAGGGATGGAGATAATCTCCATGTTGTCATGCGGGTGAGTACCGAAGCCCTTTCCACCAGTTACTATATCGTCGTTCAGCACCCGTAGCGCTCCGAAGCCCATTCTTTCCGGGTTGTAGTAGTTGGCAAAGCTAAAGGTATGGTGACTATCGAGCCAACCGTGGTTAGCATGGCCCCGCGAGGCGGCCCGGTGCAATACCGTTTTCATAGTTTTTTCCTCCTTGTTGGGTAGATGATTATAGCCGATAGGCTCACGAAGTTTGTCGTAGGTTGACTTTCCTGCCCCTATCACCGCGGGCGCAGCAGCGGCTCCGGCAGTTCCTAGCAATGCTTTTCTGAGAAAGGTCTTCCGTTTCATATTCGCCTCCAGTTCTAGATATATGTTATAACATCTAACTGGGAAAATGGGTTTACGGATACGGAAAAAATGACGGAATCGGCGGGAAGAATTGGGGAAAGTGGAGGTATTCGAAGTTGGAGGCAGGAAGTTCGATTCTTTCTATTGTGTGAAACGACTCTTAATTATAAAAAGGGATGAGTTTTGTTGAAAGAATCACCATTCATATTTAAACAAAACTCCACCAGAGTACACCCCTTCCTAACATTTGGAGTACGCGCAGAAATAACAAAATAGGTTTAGTCATCAAAAAAGCCGCTCCGGTTTCCCAGAGCGGCTTCATTTATTCAGCTAAGTGCTTGCAATCAAGAACCTTCATCCTCTCGGTCAGGAACTGAAATGTAATCAACCCGCAGGTCTTTGATGCGGTTGTTCAGCTCAGGTACCTGAGTGTCGCGTACCTTGTACCACTCGGCCAGCTGTGCATCTATCAGCTCGGTTACCTCCTTGCGGAAGGCCTCAGCCTGATCCGTTGGAGGATAGTTCCCGTACCCTACCTGGCTACCCAAAGCCGCCAACTTGTTGTTCAGGCGGATGGGGTAGTTTAGTGGGTCCTGCCCGCTGCGGTTTTTTGTCTGGTACAGCTCTTTCTCAATCACCGATATGCTCTCGTTAATTTCCTTCACCATATCCAGGATATCCTCGGCATCGTCACGATCCTTCAGCATTTCGCTTACCCGGGTCATGTCGTTGCGCGTAGAGCGTATGTCCTTAATGGCTTGGTGGGTTTCAGTTACCTTATCTCGAACCGCAATCAGGTAATCAAACTGCGCTTGGTATCCGGCTTGGTCGGTTTCAGAGCGGGGATCAGCCACAATCTCGAACATTTGCTCTTGGCTCCAGTCCCCTACCGTCATTTTCACCTTGTAATCACCAGGAGCCGCCATGGGACCCGC
>DMST01000415.1:10377-12726 GCA_003454975.1 Cytophagales bacterium
CCGTACCGGCCGCCCACATGATGAGGCCGTCAAAACGCTCAGCACCCGGATAGCGCATGTTCCACACCAGGCGGTTCATACCAGCCTCCAGGTCGTCCAGTTCGCGGTCATCGCTGCCCTTCTCAGGCTTGGTGGTATAGCGGGCAATCAAGTCGCCGTCCATTTCCATGAACTCCAGGGTAACGGTAGAATCCGGCACCTCCTTCAGGTAGTAGTGCACCATAACGCCGCCAGGGTGGTTGGCCCCTTCAGTCAGCGAGGGACGCCCCTGGAAACCACCCATACGGTAGCTGGGCATTGGTTCAAACAGGTGTTGCTCACTGCTGGCAATGTCTGCGCTTAGCTGGTGCAGTGGCGTCAGGTCATCAATCATCCAGAAACTACGGCCTTGCGTAGCGGCAATCAAGTTATCATTCTTAATTGCCAGGTCGGTAATGGGTACTGTAGGAAGATTCATCTGGAAAGACTTCCAGCTGGCACCATCGTCAAAGCTGATGTACATACCCGCTTCTGTACCCGCGTATAGCAAACCTTCACGCTTCTCGTCCGCACGAATGGCGCGGGTGAAGTGCTCCGACTCAATGCCGCTCACAATCTTGGTCCAGGTCTTACCGTAGTCCTCCGTTTTGTAGAGGTAAGGTGCAAAGTCGCCGCCTTTGTAAAGCGTTCCAGCTACATAGGCACCACCCGCCTTGTGAGGGTTGGCATCAATACAATTCCACATCAGCCAAGTGGGTGCTCCCGGAGGCGTTATTTCTTCCCAGTTGTCGCCACCGTCACGGGTAATATGAAGGCGGCCATCGTCTGAGCCTACCCAAATGGTGCCCTCTTCGCTAGGCGATTCTTCTACCGCGAAAATGGTAGAGTAGTATTCTACACCGGTGTTGTCCTTGGTGATGGGGCCACCCGAGGCAGCGCCTTTAGCCGAATCATTCCGAGTCAGATCGGGGGAAATCGTGGTCCAGCTCTGCCCACCGTCGGTGGTTTCGTGCAGATACTGGGAAGCCGCCCATACTTTATCGGGGTTGTACTGAGAAATCACAATGGGGAAGTTCCACTGGAAGCGGTACCGGATATCCGCCGAGCCGTAACCCATGGGGTTGTCAGGCCATACGTTAATAATCCGGTTCTGATCGTTGCGATGGTCGATACGCGAAAGGAAGCCACCGTAGCTACCGCCATATACCACCTCATTGTTTCGAGGGTCAATCGCGATGTGCGCCGACTCCCCCCCCGCCGTGGGCTCCCAGTCGTCCTCACCAATGCTACCGCCACCACTGCGGTGGGCAATCCGCACCGTGCTGTTGTCTTGCTGTGCACCGTATATACGGTAAGGGAAAGCGTTGTCGGTAGTTACACGGTAAAACTGTGCCGTGGGCTGATTATAGTACGTGCTCCAGGTATTGGCCGCATCGTAGCTTACTTGCGCTCCTCCATCATCACCGACTACCAAGCGTTGGTTGTCCTCCGGGGCAATCCACAAGTCGTGGTGGTCGCCGTGGGGCGTACGGAAACGCTCAAAGCTACGGCCACCGTTGGTCGACTTGTGGAAGCCTACGTTCATTACGTACACAATGTCCTCATCTTGTGTGTCTGCATACACCTTGGTATAGTACCAGGCACGTTGGCGCAAACTGCGATCGCTATTCACTTTTCGCCAAGTATCGCCTCCATCGTTGGACCGGAACAGGCCACCCTGATCGTGCTCAATCATGGCATACACCACCTCACTGTTGGCACCTGATACAGAGATACCGCTGATACCGAAGATACCTTTCTGAGGCAGCCCTTCGTTGCGAGAAATCTCGGTCCAGGTATCGCCACCGTCGGTAGACTTCCACATGCTGGAGCCTTCGCCACCACTTTCCAGGCTGTAGGGCGTACGGCGCACCTGCCACATACAGGCGAACAGAATCCGAGGGTTGTTCGGGTCCATGGCCAGCTCTACCGCGCCTGTCTTGTTGTCTACAAAGTGGATGCGGTCCCAGCTCTTGCCCCCATCCTTGGAGCGGTAGATACCGCGGGTAGAGGTGTCCTTGTACAAGTCACCCATCACAGCGGCGTACACCAAATCAGGATTTTTGGGGTGAATGCGAATGCGCGGTACATGGCGTGAATCTTCCAGGCCAATGGACTCCCAGGTTTTACCCGCATCGTAGGTTTTCCAAAGACCGTAGCCCGAGGATACGTTGCCCCGTACGGTAACCTCACCGCCACCCACGTAGATGATATTGTTGTCGTATTCGCTTACGGCCACCGCCCCGATGGAGCCGCCGAAATAACCGTCAGAAAGGTTTTCCCAGGTCTGGCCTCCGTTTTGGGTGCGCCATACGCCACCGCCCGTAGCGT
>DMST01000415.1:12767-15554 GCA_003454975.1 Cytophagales bacterium
CGTAGCGCCCATATAAAACAGCATGGGTTTGCCGGGCACACCAGTAACTGCCGCCGAACGGCCGCCCCGGTGGGGACCAATATTACGCCATTCCAGTGCACCGTACAGTGACTCATCGTACGTCAGGGTAGCAGCGGCAGGGGCATCGTTTCTGCGCCTACGTTGCGCGTCGGCGGGTTGCAGGGTCATCCCCCCTACCACTACCAGCGCCAGCACCCACATCCATAATTTCCGTGTGGTTAGCATATTCTTAATTTTAGTAGATCGGTTTTGAATTCTATGCGGGGAAGCTACCAAAGCCCCTGCTAACCGGGAAACCACCGAAATAATAGTTAAGAAATAGCTACGCAGTTCAGCTTTATCATACAATAAAGCAGTAAGGCATACTGTGGATACTTCCTCGTCATAGGAGCCAGTAGCCATAGATCCAGCTTACCCCAGGGGCTAGTGAAGAAGGGGTAATTTGGCTAGCTGGCGAGAATGGACACCAAAAATAAAAGCCCCATCCGAACCAACGGACAGGGCTGAACAAACAGGTATGGTATGGATCAATCTTTTACTACAGAGTTCACGTGTACGGTACCGGTGCCCACCTCATTCAGGTCGTTGATGTAGATAAAAGTAATGTACTCCTGGTTTTTCCATCGCTTCTCTACTTTGCCTTCGTAATTACCCCGGTACCCCACAATTAAGTAGGTAGTTTCGGGACTAGAACCCAAAAACTTAAGTCGGTTGCCCAATACCAGGTGAGCGGGTGCTTCCTCGGCACCCCCACCAGCAGGTTCACAGGCTACCGCCATGAAGGCCACCATCAAGACTAGTACGAGCTTTTTCATAGTATCGTTTGTTTATTTCTTTCAGAACTCACTGTAAATGAAGGAAATAAATTAGTTGAGTTCAACAAAAACTTAAATAAATTTTTCTACCTTGTCGTTGCCAAGGGGTAAATTAGGCACTTCCAGATGGTGGAAATTTTTTCACCTTTCCGGCCGTTATCTAATAAACCCACTCATTTTCAACAGGTTATCCAGACTATGAAAGAAGACTTCTTTTAAAACTTGGGATAGTACCGTTGAAATTGTGTTTTTTTAGAAAAACATGTCATTTCTGACTTCTGGCAAAGTCGGTCTTTGACGCAACTAAGAATTCTTCGTAACATTATATAATTGTTCCGGTAGCTTGTTATGAATATGAAACTACGCTTAGGATTCTCGATTTTGGTGCTGCTAACGGGCATTACTACCCGGGGTTGGGCACAGTTAGACAGTGCCCAGCAGGCCCTCGAACTGATTGCTCTTGCCAAAGACACGGAGAAATTTAATCCCAACGGGGCCCTCACTCAGCTGAGAGAAATGTACGCCCAAGCCGTTAACTTTGACCCCAATAATATCGAGGCAAATTTCGAGGCCGGATTGCTGTACTTAAGAACGGACAACCGAGACAAAGCGGTCCCCTATCTAGAGCGGGTAAAAACAATCAACCCTGCTCATAAAACCGATTTGTTTTTTGACCTAGGCAGAGCCCACCAGTATGCCGGCAATTTTGAGCAGGCCATTGAATATTATGAAAATTTCATTCAACAATTGGTGGAATCACCGGTTAACCTGAGTAGCTCAACCAGTGCTGGTAAGGTAGAGCAGCACATTAATGAATGTAGGAGCGGCATTGAGTTGTATGCCAATCCCATTGACTATGATATCCAGAACGTAGGTAATAGTATAAATTCAGAATGGCCCGATTATGCTCCTGCGTTGGACCGCCGGGAAAGCCTGATGGTATTTACCTCCAGAAGACAATCCGGAAACATCAATCAGAATGTTTATTCGGATCTTTTCTTTTACGAAGAGATCTTCTTTTCCGATAGAAACGGGAGCAGCTGGGATTACCCCAGTAATATTGGAGAGATTGTAAATACTCGCTACCACGATTCTAACCTGGCACTATCTTCTTCGGGTGACACCTTGTTTTTGTATAGCGATGATAACAACGGGGACATCTATTTCTCTGAACGGCAGCCTGACGGCGGCTGGAGCCAACCCTTACCCGTACCCGGAATCAACAGCTCCTACAAAGAGAATTCAGTTTCCATTTCGCCAGACGGTAATATCCTGTTCTTTTCTAGTGACCGTCCGGGTCACGAGGGGAGTTCACCCAACATGGATATTTACTACGCCAAAAAGCTATCTAGCGGTAACTGGGGACGTCCACGGACCTTGGGACCTGCGGTCAACACTTCCGAAAATGAAGAAGGTCCTTTCATCGACTATGATGGAGTCACTCTTTATTTCAGCTCCAGCGGCTGGAATACTATGGGTGAACATGACATCTTCAAAACCTATTTTGACAGTGCCGCAGGAGACTGGACCCAACCTGTTAACATGGGGTACCCACTCAACTCACCTGACGATGATATATACTTCGTAACTACCCCGGATGGCAAACGCGGTTATTATGCCTCTGTCCGGGAGGAGGGATACGGTTACTTGGATATTTATGAGGTAAAAATCCCTGATTACATTCAGGAAATGCGGGATGTGGACCCCTTAACTCATGACTACCATAATTTTTCGAGCCAAGAACAACCGGATGACCTGAATGGTGATAGAATCCAAGAGGTAGAATTGGCGGGTAATCCTGTTCTCAATCCAGAAGACACTACTCCAGAAAACGGTGATGACCCTAACGGAACTGGCGAAAACGGCAACGGACAGCCGGACAATGCTGCCACGGCAGGCCTGCAACCCATTATTGTTTCCATGAAGATTGTGGACGAGGGAACACAGGAGC
>DMST01000415.1:15587-17189 GCA_003454975.1 Cytophagales bacterium
GCTTACCTGCCGAGCCTGTGCTCACGCTTTTTGAGCCTGCTGGCAATGGAGCCTTGCCTTATTCAAATCCCCAGCCGGGCATTTTTATGTGGGAGATTAGCCCAGACATGCCTGATGCGGGCCAGTACCAATTGGCCATCACTTCTGATGGATACCGACCTTCTCAATTCCGGTTTGGTTTGGAGAGTTTTACCACCCAAGTACAAGAGGTAAAACGATTGATTTCTTTGCGGCCAGACGCGGGGGAGCCTGTAGCTACTAATACCACACCAGAAGGAGATAATGGCAATACTCCCGAGGGCAGCAACCCAAATGCCCGGAACGGCAACACGAATGGAAATACCAGCGAAGCCAACAGCAACCTGCGTGGCATAGTAGTGACTTACCGGGTACGCGATGCGTCTACGGGCCGTCCTCTGGATGCCGATGTAAAACTATCTACTACGGGGCAGTCTCAGCCGATACCTTTTGAGAAGATTGGCGAGGGCGAATACCAATGGTCAATTGATCCTGCCGTAGGCGACGGAGAGCTTTTCCTCAACGTGGTTGCTAAAGACTTTACGCTGGAAAGCCGCCGGTTAAACTTGCCTGATTTCACCTCACAAGTGCAGCGCGTCAATCGGTACATTGATCTTTCCCCCATTAGAATAGGCGAAAGCAACGTATTGCAATACATATTCTTTGAGTTCAATAAGGCTACCTTTACTCAGGAGTCGTTCTTTCAGCTGGACGCCATGAAAGAGTATATGCAGTCCAACAACGTGTCAATTGTGCTAGCAGGCCACACAGATAATATAGGCACCACTACCTTCAACAAGAGCCTATCCGAACAACGGGCCAAGGCGGTACAAGACTATTTGGTCAAAAATGGCATTAACCCCACACGGCTGAGCTTTATTGGCTTTGGGGAAACGAAGCCGTTGGTATCCAATGACGACGAAGAAGAGGGCCGTGAAATTAACCGCAGAGTGGAATTCACAGTGGTGGAATCTACCGCTCGGAACAACTAATAGCATACAGGAAATAGATATGGAGAGCCACCTTCGGGTGGCTTTTTTTCTATCTAGCAATACTACAAAGTAGTAAAACCGAAAAAATTCCTTAAAATTGCATTACTACAAAATAGTATTGCAATGAATGCATACCGTCTTGGAGAGTTTGAAGAGATAGTCTTGCTCACCGTGGGAATCCTCCATGGCAATGCCTATGGGGTTACTATCAAGCAGGAGATCGAGGACCGGCTCCACCGGGAAATCAGCGTAGGTGCCTTACAAACCACCCTACGCCGACTGGAAAGCAAAGGATTCCTGGATTCGCAACATGGTGATACCGCCCCTGCCCGAGGGGGTAGGCCCAAACTCTTCTTCACGCTCACCGCCTTTGGTAAACGAGCGCTTGCTCATGCCCGCGATGTTCGCAACTCGATGTGGGATGCCCTGCCGCAGATCATCCTAAACCTGGATTAGCCATGGAGACGCAACAACAACTTCCTCCTCGCTTTTTTCAGCGCTGGCTGAAAGCCTATTGCAAGCCAGACTTTCACATCGATATTGAAGGGGACCTGCTGGAGCTTTACTACCAACGGGTAGAAGAGCGAGGCGC
>DMST01000415.1:17229-23088 GCA_003454975.1 Cytophagales bacterium
CCGCCGCTTTCGCCGAGATGTACTGTTACTCTTCCGACCCGGAATCATTCGTTCGCCTTCTTTTCGTCAACAACTCAATGTATTGGACATGTTACAACACGCCTTATTGATGGCTTTTCGTGGCTTTCGCCGCCAGAAAAGCACTTTCTTGATCAACCTGATCGGGCTCTCGCTGGGTATAGCGGCGGCCTTTATGATTTACCTGTGGGTACAGGATGAATACAATGTAGACCAGTACCATGCGCAGGATGGACAGCTATACCTGATGAAGGAGCATCAGGTGATGGCCGATGGTATTCGCACCCAATCCGGCACCCCTCCTCCCCTAGCCCGGACTATGGCCGATGAGCTGCCCGAAGTAAAGGCATCCGTGGATATAGGCTGGCCCCTGGAAGTGACCCTAACGGTAGGGGAAGAAAATTTCAAATCCACGGGTCGCTACGTAGGGGCCCAGATTTTTGATGTGTTTACCATTCCTTTGGTAGCCGGTAGCGCCGATGGGGTCATGACCGATCCTACGACGATCATGCTGTCAGCATCGCTAGCCCGTACCCTATTTGAGAGCCCAGAGGCTGCTATTGGAAAAACGGTGGCCCAAGGAGAACGCTCTTACAATGTGGCCGGAGTATTTGAAGATTTGCCCGCTCAATCCACCCTGGATTTTGAATTCTTGCTTACCATGGAAGAGGCCCTGGCTACCAATGCGTGGCTCACGGACTTATGGGGTTCCAATTTTTTCGGCACTGCGGTGGTGTTTCATGAGGGTACAAACATCGAAGCCTTCAATGAGAAAATAGAAATGTTTGTGGTAGAACACGGGGGCGAAGAGCAAGTACGCCTCTTTGCCAGTAAATATTCTGAGGAGTATTTGTATAGCAAGTGGGAAAACGGTCAGCGGGCTGGAGGCCGCATTGAATACGTACGCTTGTTTACCATCGTTTCTTTCTTCATCATTCTTATTGCCTGTATCAACTTTATCAACCTATCTACGGCACGCATAGCCCGACGGTTGAAGGAGGTAGGAGTGAAAAAAGCAGTTGGCGCCAGCCGGGGGGCCCTGATCTTTCAGTTTCTGGGAGAGTCGTTGTTGATGGTTTTCCTAGCCACCGTGATCGCCATCGTATTGGTAACCCTGTTACTACCCGAGTTCAATGTGATCACCGGCAAACAGCTGTCCCTTACCGTGACCACCGATTTCGTCACCATGGCCCTCACGGTACTGTTGGGTACCGGAATCATATCCGGGCTTTACCCCGCCCTTCACTACTCGGGTTTCCAGCCCTACAACGTGCTGAAATCCGGTACCGGAAGCAGTCTACGTCAGGCCTGGGCGCGCCAAGGTTTGGTAGTCTTCCAGTTTGCCCTGTCGGTCATCTTAATTGTATCCGCCATCGTAGTTTTTAGACAGATAGACTATACCCAAACCAAGAACCTGGGCTACAACAAGGACAACCTAGTGGTAGTAGACCTGAGTGACGTAGGTACGGAAAAGATGGGCACTTACCTGGACGAAGTACGCCGACTACCGGGGGTACGCGGAGCGGCAGCCACCGGGCATGGCTTTGTGGAAGGTGGCGACCGCCGCAGTACCAGCGGACTCTCCTGGCCCGGCAAGGACCCAGAGGTAACGGTAGAAACTGAAATCATCCTGGTAGATGAGGGGCTAATTGAGCTCATGGAAATTGAAATGGCCACGGGACGCTCCTTTGCGCATGCGCTACAGGATACCACGCCCCAGGTTATATTCAACCAAGCGGCCATCGATTTTATGGGTATGGAAGAACCCCTGGGCCAGCAGGTGAATGTATGGGGAGATGACATGGAGATCATCGGTGTAACCAAGGACTTTCACTACCTCTCTTTCCACACTCCGGTTACGCCACAGGCGTTCCTACTAGCGCCCAGATATTCGTCCTATGCCATGATCCGGATAGAGGCGGGTCAGGAACAGGCGGTACTAGCGAGTGTAGAATCTGTATTTGCAGATTTGTATCCGGATGGGCTTTTTGACTACACGTTCTTCGATGATACCTACCAAGCCCAATACGAGGCCGAGAAGCGCGTAGCCAAGTTGTCTAGCTACTTCACGGCGCTAGCCATTCTTATCTCCTGCTTAGGACTGTTCGGATTGGCCTCCTTTACCGCCGAACGGCGCTTTAAAGAAATTGGGATCCGCAAACTATTGGGCTCTGGCGAGTGGCGGGTAGTACAATTGTTATCGGGCAGCTTCCTCAAAATGGTATTGATGGCGCTGGTTATCGCCATCCCAGTCAGCTATTTCTTCACCGACCGCTGGCTAGAGGGCTTTGCCTTCCGAATTGACCTGGAATGGTGGTTTTTTGTTGGGGCCGCCATCCTTACGCTTCTGATCACCGTCGGCACCATCGGCTTTCAGTTAATTCGTGCCGCCCGAATCAAACCCATTGACTCGCTGCGGATTGAATAGATTCGATTGACGGTTTTGGATTGACGAATGACGATTGGGGTTCCGGAGAAAAGCTAACTAAGTCGCAGAATACTGATACACCCAAATAAAAAACGGAATGCAGGGAAGAGATATTTTCTCCCTGCATACGTCAATCGTCATTCGCCTCTCGTCAATTATCAGATTTTGTCGACTACCAACTTGTAGGTAGGATCTTCCAGCACATTCACTTCGATGAGCTCTTCGGCGTTCTTGAGCAGCTTGCGGCAATCGGGGCTTAGGTGCTGCAGGTGAACCCTCTTCCCTGCTTTCTGATATTTCTCGGTCACTTTATTGAGAGCCTCAATGGCGGACATATCAAATACGCGGCTCTCAGCAAAGTCGATGATAACCTCCTCCGGGTCATTCTTTACGTCAAACTTCTCGTTGAAAGTAGTAATGGAACCAAAGAACAACGGACCGTAGATCTCATAATGCTTCACTCCGTTATCGTCGACGTGCTTACGAGCACGAATACGCACGGCACTGTCCCACGCGAATACTAAGGCGGAGATGATTACCCCTACCAGTACGGCCAAAGCCAGGTTGTGAAGGAAGATGGTTACCAACGTTACCAACACCATCACCAGCACGTCAGACTTAGGCATGCGCCGAAAGGTGCGCAAGCTAGCCCACTCAAAGGTACCAATAGACACCATGATCATAACGCCAGTAAGGGCTGCCATGGGAACGCGTTCGATGAGAGGAGCACCAAACATGATAAATACCAGCAGCATCACAGAAGCCACAATGCCGGATAGACGAGCTCGGGCACCGGATGAAATATTGATAAGACTCTGGCCGATCATGGCACAACCACCCATGCCAGAAAAGAACCCGGAGAGCACGTTGGCAATGCCTTGAGCAACGGCTTCCTTGTTACCCCGGCCACGGGTTTGGGTAATTTCATCTACAATATTGAGGGTGAGCAAGCTTTCGATCAAACCTACCCCAGCCACTATACCCGCATAGGGAAGAATAATCTGAAACGACTCAAGGCTAAACGGTATCGCCGGAATATGGAACGGAGGGAAACCTCCCTTGATGGAGGCAATATCGCCTACAGTGCGGGTGTCAATATCAAGGCCAAACACCAACCCAAAGACCACCAAAATTGCCACTAGAGAAGCAGGCACGGCTTTGCTCAACTTAGGCAGGCCAAAGATGATACCCATAGTGAGCAGTACCAAGCCTAACATCACCCAGAGAGGAGTGCCAGAGAGCCAGCTGCCATCCGCTCCTTTGAACTGATCGAGCTGGGCCATAAAAATGACCACGGCCAGGCCATTGACAAAGCCAAAAATAACCGGTGAGGGTACCAGGCGCATGAGCTTTCCCAGCCGCAGAAATCCGGCTGCTACTTGCATAATACCCGCCAAAACTACCGTGGCAAACACGTACTCCACGCCATGGTCGGCCACCAAGGATACCAAAACCACCGCAACAGCTCCGGTGGCACCGGAGATCATTCCTGGGCGGCCTCCTAGTATGGAGGTAACAAACCCCATCATGAAGGCTGCATATAAACCGGTAAGGGGAGAAAGCCCAGCAATGAGTGCAAAGGCAACTGCTTCTGGCACCAAGGCCAGGGCCACCGTAAGCCCAGAAAGAATCTCAATTCGGTAATCTACTTTTTGCCGAAAGTCAAACAGGTTTAGATACTTTTTCATGAGAAAAGGGTGGCCTGAGGTCCAGGCCTCGCGCGTTGATTTAAAGCGCGCGAAGGTAACGGAAATCACCACAACCTTTCTCAAAAAAAGGTACTACTTTCATAGGCAACCATCAATCGTTACCAAAGCCGGAGGGAGTCAAGAAAGAATGTAACTAAGCAAAGAAAATTCAGCAAACTGGTAGAAACCAACTACCTTATTTTTCCAAGAACAGTTTTGATTTGTTGAATATCAAGTCCACATAAATAATCAACTCGACGAAAAGCTTGATTGCAAGGTGACGATACCGGCCATTATTAAATACATTTGACCACCACTAAAATTGAGATCCTACTGAAACGTGAGCACAAACTATTCACCGGTGAAAGGCCTGTACGGTGCCACTGAGCCTGCAAAATATGCGGTTCGGATAAGATCGGTGGGGGTGCTAATGTTTATCCTGGTAGGAACTTTGGCTAATGGCCAATCATCACGAACCATAACCATCCAACAGGAGCCCCTGGCTGCCGCAGGACTGCCATCCGTCTTCTTGCAGCAAGCTAGCCAACCGGGGTTCCCCTGGATAGGGCTACTTCTCCTGGTGCTCGTAGCAATCATCGGTTATTCTGTGCTGCGAGTACGCCAACTGCGTACGCGGCAACAGACCTTGGAAACTCAAGTAATAGAGCAAACTCGCCAGCTAAACCGGGCCTACAACCAAGCCAGCCAACAAAAGGAGGAGCTTTCCAGCATCCGGGATCAGCTTTCGCAACTGGCCGACCGGTTCCACATGATTCATTATATCGACCGGGCGATTATGAGTATGAACGACTCCTCTATCGAGGCGACGTTTCGAGGAACCCTCACGGAGGTACAAACCTACTTGAAGGCGCGTTGGGTCACCATTGTGCTGTTCGATTGGGAGCGAGAGGTGTTTTATCTGTTTGCCAGTACCGGATCAGAAATGATGCCTCCGCCGGACTTGGGGTTTCCATTGGATACGGTGGAAGGACTGGATCTGCTTAGAAAACATGAGCCATGGCAGGTAGATGATATTCAAACGCGAGAAGCGTTGTCTCCATTGGACCAACGGTTGACAGATTTAGGACTACGGTCTTATCGGGTGCAGCCATTGCTGGCCGCAGGCCAATTGATAGGGGCCTTGACGGTGGCCTATCCGCAACCTCAGCCGTTTGTACCGCTTATTCTGGAAGTACTAGAGGAAATCACCCCTGGCCTGGCTTCCTCAGTAGTACAAATACAGCTTCAGCGCCAGCTGAAACAGCGCAACCGAGACATCACCGCCAGTATAGAATATGCCAAGAACCTGCAATCCTGGATGTTGGCTTCTGACCAACAATTGAAAGCCTGTCTGCAAGACTATTTTATCTTCTTCCAACCGCGAGATGGTGTGAGTGGAGACTTCTATTGGATGGAGGTGATAGACGATACGGCCTACCTAGCGGTGGCAGACTGCACCGGCCACGGGGTGCCGGGGGCCATGATGAGTGTGATGGGGAGTGGCGCCTTATCGAAGGTGATCGTAGATGAGGGCCTGACCGATACCGCCGAAATTCTGGATCGTACCCGAGAGATAGTAGTGAAACGCCAATCTCGAAACGGGAAGTCGGCCACTGAGGCTATGGACATCTCATTGGTTGCTTTCAACCGAACAGCCCAAACCCTGCGGTGGAGCGGGGCCTTCAATCCCCTTTGGCTGGTAAACCCCGCACGCAAGGCTACCCG
>DMST01000415.1:23140-31180 GCA_003454975.1 Cytophagales bacterium
GGAGCTACGGCATTCGCAGAAGGAGGGTTCCAATGGAAAGCCCTCCGGCAGCCGGTGGGTAGTCATCCTGAACCCAAGCCCTTCTTCCAGCATACCCTGGCCCTACAGCCCAGCGATACTTTCTACCTGATTACGGATGGCTTTCAGGACCAATTTGGCGGCGACAAGGGTAAGAAATTCACGGCCAAACGGCTCAGGGAGCTATTGCTTGAAAGCCATTCCCTTTCCATGGCCGAACAGGGCAGCAAGCTCTTCCAAACTTTCGAAACCTGGAGAGGGCTACAACCCCAGGTAGACGACGTGACGATTCTGGGTTTTCGGGTATAGTACCTATAGCACCAAGAGCCAGGCTCAATTCAGGATTATATTTCCCTATAAACAAGGATTCGTATCCTGAATTCTGACCAATTACAGACTGTAGCTTTTATATGCTGCGGCTGGGTAATATCTTTTAAAACCTGATTATACCCAAAAACCCACTCCCATGCGGCAGGCTGCAAAAGTGTTCTCCCTATTGTCCGTATCCTTTACCTTCATTATTTCTTCTCAAGCGCAAAAGCAAGAACTCATTGGTACCACCATTGGTAACGGAGGCAGCATCATTAGCCTGGAGGTTGATACCCAAGACTGGACCACCTGGGCCACCTTTGACCATCCTCAAGACCCTCAAGGCACCTTGCTAGCCTACGATGGCTGGTTTTGGAGTACCTCCGCAGTTGGGGGAGACCGAAATTCAGGTACGATTTACCGTTTCCACCCGGATAGTGGCGTAGTAGAAGAGGTGCATAGCTTTGATTTGTTCTGGGATGGCAACGCCCCCATTGGCGGGCTTACGATGGTGAATGGCCTCATGTGGGGAACTGCCAGTAACCGAGTGGGCAACACCGGAACCGTCTTCGTTTTCGACCCCGCTTCTTTTCAATTGAAAGTGGTAAGGTACCTCAACGAAGCAGATGGGGAAACTCCCAGGGGGGAGTTGCTGTGGTACAATGACCTCCTTTGGGGCATTACCTCCAGTGGAGGAAGTAGCGACGAAGGGGTAATCTATACCATCGACCCTAGCGACTCCAGCTTTGCCCTGGTACATGAGTTTGATGGAGTACTGGGTGGGAGACCTATTGCAGGTTTATCAGTAGTAGACGATATGATCTGGGGCGCCACAACGGACGGTGGCGCCACCGATGATGGAGTAGTTTTCACCCTGGATCCTCTGGACCACACGCTATCTGTGATCCATGAATTTGAATCGGAAACTACGGGAGCCACACCCTACGGCACCATTACGTCAAGCAATAGTCGGCTTTGGGGAACCACCTTTGTCGGCGGTGATTTTTCCGACGGTACACTGTATTCTCTTTTGCCCGATGGAAGCGATTTCACGGTGCACCATCACTTTAACGAGTTCGCAGACGGGGATAACCCCCGGGGCAGACTTATCGACTACGATGGGAAACTGTGGGGACTCACCTGGAAGGGAGGTTCTGAGGAGGCGGGCACCCTGTATTCTATAGATACGACCGGAGAGAACCTACAGATTCAGCTAGAATTCAACGAAAGTACGGGCTCCTCCCCTTCGAATGCCGCCATGCTCCTGGTGGGCGATACGCTTCATGGCGTACTATCCGACGGGGGCAGTGCAAGTGCAGGAGTCACCTTCCGTTATATCCCAAACAGCTCACAGTTTGCCATTACCGCCAATTTTGACAACCCTCAAGGCAGTCAACCTTACGGCGGCCTGGTACAGGCCAATGATCTGCTATGGGGTACCATGTTTTCCGGTGGGCAAAGCGGAAAAGGCCTGCTCTACAGCCTGGATCTAGAATCGAAAGCCTATACCATTGTTCACCAATTTGATGGCACCGACGGAGCCAATCCCTGGACCGAATTGTTTCTCCAAGAAGGCATCCTCTATGGCCACACGTCCAAAGGGGGGGATTTCGATGCCGGAGTTCTCTTCACGTTGAACCCAGCAGACGGGGAATTCAGCGTGATCCACCACCTGATAGATACCCTGGCGGCTGAGCCACACGGTGCCTTTGCCTGGGCTGAGGACGAATTGTGGGCCACGGCCAGTGCCGGAGGCTCTAGCGGAGACGGTGCCGTCTTTTCTTTCAATCCTGCTACCAGCACCTTTACTCAGCGCTACGCCTTTGACGGAACCACCGGCAAGCTTTCGCACAGTCGGCTTACCCACAGCCAAGGCCTGCTTTGGGGCACCACCCAAGAAGGTGGTGATAACGGAGATGGAGTCATCTTCACCATCAATCCCTCAAAAAGTGATTTTCAGGTGGTGCATCATTTTGATGATCAGCAGGGCCGTGATCCCTTTAGTGGTTTGGTAGAGGCCAACGGCAAACTGTGGGGGCTGACCCGAAACGGAGGTACCGAAGATTTCTTTGGAGCCCTCTACAGCATAGATACGGACGGCACCCATTACACCAAAATCCATGATTTTGATCTGGACGAGACTAACGGTGCCTACCCTTACAGTGAGCTAACTGTACTCGGAGATTCTATTTGGGGTACTACCCGCAACGCTGGAATGGACGGCCGGGGAAACTTCTTCAGCGTAGACAATACGGGAAATAATCTGAAATTTTACGCCGTAACGCAAGACGAAGGCACCGAACCCTACCACGCCACCCTGTTACCTATTTTCACCAAAGACGATCAACTCATTTCATTTGGTGTGGATGACAAAGTGTACGGAGACGCCCCCTTCGTGCTAGACGCATCTGAGTTAAGCGGTAATCCCATACTGTATTCGAGTTCCAACCCGAGTATTCTCAGCATCAGCCAAGACACCTTGGCTACCATACTGGGTACTGGTGAAGTAACGCTTACGGCCACTCAGGCAGCTACGGAAGTCTACCGCGAGGGAATGGACGAGACTACCCTGATCATCGAAAGGGCTAGCCTAACGGCCACCGCGCAGGACACCACCACCACCTACGGCAGTGCTATACCCACATTCTCTATTGTGTACGAGGGCTTCGTGTATGAAGAAACCGAAAGCACACTCAACTCGGCCCCTACTGCCTCTACCACCGCCACCGCAGCCAGCGATGCGGGTTCCTATCCTATTACTTTGAAAGGTGGTGAAGCGGACAATTACCTCATCACTTTGGCTGAGGGTACCTTCACCATCGATAAGGCCGACCAGACCATCAACTTCTCTCTCCCCTCCCCCGTGGATGTGCTGGAGGAAACCATTGCCCTCTCCGCTACGGCTACCTCCGGTTTACCGGTTGCATACCGATCTAGCAACGTAGCCGTAGTCAGTATCTCGGATACTACTGCTACCCTACTAGACCGCGGTCAGATCACCATTACGGCCAGTCAAGCCGGAAATACCAACTTCAATGCTGCTGAAGATGTTACTCGCATCCTAGTGGTGACGGATGTAACGGGTCTAGGAGAGCCTATTCCTACCATGCAGGTATATCCAAACCCCGCCAGGGATTACATCCAGCTAACGGAGCCCGCAGATGAATTGCGGTGGTATACGTTGGAAGGTCAATTATTAACTACCCAGGCCGCCCCTGGCTTGAGAATAGAGATCTCTCAGCTGCCCTCGGGCACCTACCTGCTGCTAATGCGGCAGGGTGAGCAGTGGAAATATGCTCAGGTACAGGTGAAGGATTAAGCCTAAAGGACAGCAACCAAGAAATGTTCATCGAAAGGAATCAACCAGCCCTTCGATGAAGCCGTTATGCGTAGTATGCGAGCCCTATTTCTAACCCTCTTTTTCTTTCCTTCCCTCAGCTGGAGCCAAACGTTCCAACTACCGGAGATTGACGTAGATAAGTTGATTTCTGAGTATTATTCTACTGATGAAACAGCCATCAAGGAGCCGCCGCTCATCTATCTACTGAAACACTTTACCCCCACCAGAGAACGAGATTGTGACAGCGATACGCTGGATGCTTGTTGTGGGTATACACAAGAATTCCAGGAGGGAATCGAGTATGCCTATTACGCCTGCTGGGATGTAGGCGAGGTGGGTGAAGAACACACCCTAATTCTCCCGAGGGTAGCCACCGAAAATATGCGCCAATGGATAGAGCAGATGGCCGAGGTGATAGGTAGTGACCCTGAGGATTATTTCTGGGAAGATGATTACAATTATTCACCGCACTTGGGAGTTGGGTGCAGTTTCTCGTTTGGGCAATATGAGGACACCACCGAGGTTTCTATCTATTGCGGTTGCTGACCAAGATGGCTTTCTCGTTAGGCGGTAAAGCCTTTTATTTTTATAAAGTGTAGTCCCTTCCCAATCTCTTTGTGGTGGAACCGCTATTCCGGCTGGCCAACAGGCGTCGGACTACATCATCTATCATTTGTAGGATGAGGGGAGCACTTTTACGTCCTACCCGAAGCTTCCGGTATCAACACAAACTGGATTTACCAGGAGCTGCCTATGGTTTTTACTTATCAGTTCTTTGAGCAAGCTGTGAGTACCGAGGCTGACCAGCGGGCCATCTCCTTGCTAGCCAAAGTCACCGAAGACAGTCCATTTACCATTCCCACTATCCTCTCTCCCAATGGCAATGGAATGGAAAAAACGTGCCTGGAAGGCATGTATTCCAGGAAACTTACTCATCAAGGCACAGAACACCAAGGGATGATAGTTTTGACAATATTCGCTTCTGGCACTATACAAGTATCAATGCAACCGATCCAACCGCTTGGCGTTCTTCTTCACATCCTCAAATTGCAAGAACTGCTCCCAGAAATCGGTACGGGGCACCCCAGCCCGGAAGATCATGGACTCCTTCTTTACCGGATGCTCGAAAACCAGGTTTTTGGCGTGCAGGTGGATGCTACCGTCAGGGTTGGGCTTAGGAAAGCCGTACTTCACGTCACCGCGGATGGGGCAGCCCATGCTGGCCAACTGCACCCGGATCTGGTGTGGCCGCCCCGTGATGGGCTCTACCTCTATCAGCCAGTGATCATTGAGTTTGCCTAGTACCTTGTAATTAAGCTCTGCCTTTTGGGCCCCTTCTTTCGGGAATTTATGGGCCGTGGTCACGTTGCGTTTCTCATCCTTTTCCAGGTAGTGCACCAGCTTACCCTTCATCTCGCGCGGGCGGCGCTTAGTGATGGCCCAGTAAGTTTTGTGCACATCTCGCTTGCGAAAAAGGGCGTTCATTCGTTCCAAAGCCTTGCTAGTACGGGCCAGTACCACTACCCCACTCACGGGCCGGTCTAGCCGATGGACTACCCCCAGGAATACCGCACCAGGCTTATCATACTTCTCCTTAATGTACTCCTTGCACAACTCCACCAGCGGCGTATCGCCGGTCTTGTCGCCCTGCACCAGCACCCCCGAGGCCTTGTCTACCACCAGCAAGTGGTTGTCCTCGTAGATGACCCGGTACTTAGTAGGATGTGAAGAATTGGCTTCCATAAGGCTTAAAATTCAGAAACGAAGTGGAACTCGATGTCAGGAAAGTTGTCCTGTACCATCTGCATCCAGGCACGGCTCTCGGCCATAAACACCAGCTTACCTTCCTTGTCGCGGGCAATGTGGCGGTACTTATCTTTTACGAAAGCGTCCAGCGCTTTTTCGTCTTTACTAGAAATCCAGCAGGCCTTAAATAAGTTAATGGGATCAAAGCGTACCGTGGCGTTGTATTCGTTCTTTAGGCGGTGCTGCATTACCTCAAACTGCAGCATCCCCACTACACCCACTACCTTCCGCGAACCCAGCTCAAAGGTAAACAGCTGTGCTAGACCCTCATCCATCAGCTGGCTCAGCCCCTTGTCCATTTGCTTGGTCTTCATGGCGTCCAGGTTGACTACCTCCCGGAATATCTCGGGTGAGAAACTCGGGATACCCTTGAACAGGCCCTTCTCCCCTTCCGTCAGGGTATCACCAATCTTCAGGTTGCCTGTATCGTACAAGCCCACAATATCACCGGGCCAGGCCTCATCGATGGTTTCCTTCTGCTGCGCCATAAAGGCCGTAGCGTTGCTAAAGCGGAATTTCTTATCGTGACGCACGTGCAGGTAGTTACTACCCCGGGCAAACTTGCCCGAACACACCCGCACGAAGGCGATTCGGTTGCGGTGCTTGGGGTCCAGGTTGGCGTGGATCTTAAACACAAACCCGGTGAATTTATTCTCCTCCGGTTCCACTTCACGCTCCTCGGTGCTACGTGGTTTGGGCTGTGGGGCTATGTCCACAAAGCAGTCTAGCAGCTCTTGCACGCCAAAGTTATTCACGGCACTGCCGAAAAATACGGGGGCAAGCTTACCCGCCATGTACTCTTCGGGGTCAAATTCAGGGTATACCCCTTCGATCAGCTCTACGTCTTCGCGTAGCTGCTCTGCAGCCGATTCGCCTACCCACTTTTCCAGCTCGGGATCAGACAGATCCGTAATCTCGATGTGCTCATCAGCTAGCTTCTGCTTATTGCTCTCAAAGAGCACCAGCTTCTTGCTGTACAGGTTGTATACGCCTTGGAAGGTTTTACCCATACCAATAGGCCAACTCAGAGGCAGCACTTTTATATCCAGCTTCTCCTCAATCTCGTCCAGCAGGTCATAGGGATCACGGCCCTCGCGGTCCAGCTTGTTAATGAACGAGATCACCGGCGTAGCCCGCATGCGGCACACTTCCATCAGCTTCTCCGTCTGAATCTCCACCCCCTTCACGCAGTCAATCACCATCACTACGCTGTCCACCGCTGTCAGCGTACGGTAAGTATCCTCCGCAAAGTCCTGGTGACCGGGAGTGTCCAGCAAGTTGATTTTCATATCCCGGTAGTCGAAACCCATTACCGAGGTAGCCACCGAGATACCCCGCTGCTTCTCAATCTCCATAAAGTCGGAGGTAGCGTGGCGGTCGATCTTGTTGCTCTTCACCGCCCCAGCCGTTTGGATAGCGCCCCCGAAAAGCAGCAGCTTTTCCGTTAGCGTTGTTTTTCCGGCATCCGGGTGACTGATGATACCAAAGGTGCGTCGTTTCTGGATTTCTTCTACCAATCCCATAGGAGAGTCTTTCTGCGATTTTCAGCCCGCAAAGATACTTCATTCCTCGGAAAAAGCTTTGCCTTATGCTGACCTTGTACACCCAATCTGGCCTACATGGGGATGAGCCAATGAGGAGATAAGTTCATGTATCCCCCATCGCCAACCTCCAAAGGACAACCGTGGTAACATGCACATATAAAGATGTGAACATGTTTTCAGTAGTATACATAAAACACCTCCAGCAGCCCAGCTAATAATTGATTATTAACGAAAGCATTTCGGAATTCGAATTTCCAACCTCGAACTTCCAGTGTTTTCTAAAGTCAATCCTTCGGAAACAGACTACGGTCAAGAGTAGGCATAATGCGCAGAGCATTTTTGTAGTATACCTTGCGCAGCACCTCATCGGGTAAGTTGAGCCCGTACATGCTCCAGAAGGCGTGGTACTTTTTGTAGTAGGGGAAGTACTCGTCGTTGGTTTCCAGCACGCGGAAGTAGGTGTGGTACTCCTCTGGGTTGTAAGCGTCCTTACCGAACAGGATACGGTCTTGGTATTTAATGAAAAACGCACGGGCGGTTTGAGGCTGGCGGCCCAGCTCGGCAATCACCGCACCAAATTCTACGAGAGTATTGGGATGCTCATCCATAATCTGGCCCAGTTTGGCCAGGTCGTTGGCATGCCAGCCAAAGTGCGCATTGATAAAAGTGGTATTCGGGTGGCGCTTGAACACCCGGTGCTGTTCGTTGATGATGGTCTGCCAGGGGGCCGGATCATCATCATCCCGCTTGCGGCGGCCGTGAATTTTCAGCTCCAACCAGCGCTCGTTGCGGTTGTCGTGCGGTTGCCAGAAGGGGGCCGGGTCGGCCGAGTGGATGAGTACTGGAATGCCCAGCTCACCCGCCTTGTCCCACACCGGCGCAATGCGCGGGTCGTCTACCGCCACACGATTGCCATTCACATCGGTAGTACTCAGCCCCAGTGACTTGTATATCTTCAGCCCTACGGCTCCGTTCTTCACGTCTTCTTCCAGCTGCGCGGCGGCTTTCTCTCCCCAGCCGTCC
>DMST01000415.1:31243-58900 GCA_003454975.1 Cytophagales bacterium
CCCGCTAAAGTCTACATTGGCAAACACCACAAAGCGGTTAGGCGTCTCGTTGTCGGCAATGTGGTCCGTCATCGCTTTTAGGTCGCGCCCCGTACGGCCGCTCAGGTTTACCACCACACCCATATTGAGATCGTCCATCTCGCGGCGGAGTTTATCAAGATTCTGGGTAGCCATGCGCCAGTGGTGGCTGTGCACATCAATGAAGGGGTATTTGGCCCGAGTAAGAGGGTTCTCAGGCACCACCAGGGTACTGGGAGGATTGTACTCCTCAAACGTCATTTGCTGAGCCAGCAATGGCGCCGAACTCAGGGTACACAAGTAGAATAGGTTTAGGATACGTGAAGTCATACGAAAGCAAAAGATGAGATAGTAAAGAAAAGGATTCCTATGGAATGGAGCAGAAGAAAATGCTCAATGGAGAAACCAAGGATCAGAAGCAGGACTCCGAGTCAGTAGACCGACAAAGGCAATCTCAAATGCACCTCGGTTCCGGCAGGCTGTTGCTCAGCATCGTACAGATCCACAATCTTAATGCTTGCTTGGTTCTGGTACACCGTCTCGTTGAGCATCGCAAGCCTATCCGAAACCAGTTGTGATCCTCTGGAGGTTCCCCTCCGAGGATTGCGCTCGGCGGCAGCCTTTCGTCCTATCCCGTTGTCCTTCAGCAAAACAAGTAAGAAGTGCTCCTCTTTGGAAAAACTAAGAAGCAACTGACCCGGGCGCTCCAAAGAAGACAATCCATGCCAAACGGCATTTTCTACAAAAATTTGCAGCATCAAAGCTGGGAGTTCCACCCTTTTAGGATCCAATGCCGGATCCACCTTGATCTCATACGTAAACCGATGGCTCAGCCGCAAGCATTCTAAGGCAATGTAATTCTCCAATAGCTGCACTTCATCCTCTAGTGGTACCAACGTCTTGTCAGAAGGATTGAGCACCATGCGGGTAAGCCGCGAGTATTTGGTAAGATATTCGTTGGCGGCTAGGGTATCACTCGCCAAAATGAACCGCTGGATGGAACTAAGGGCGTTGAAAATAAAATGAGGGTTCATCTGCGCCTTCAGGGCAGTAAGCTCCATCTGGGCTATCTTTACCTCGGACTGGGCTTTTTCTTTTATCCTTTGGTTGCGGTTTCGAAGCCAGCGAAATATAGCGAGGCCTACCAGAAGGACCATGCACCCCCAAAGCCAAGGCCACTGCCACCAGAAAGCAGGAATGGTGATGAACATGTGAGCAGAATCACTGGTCTGCCCTTTTCGGGCCAAACTTCGAATCTCTAACGAGTAAGTCCCGGCCGACAAACCGAACAATTGCAATTCGCTGCCATTAAAAGAGGTCCATGCCTCCGTAGAATCGAGGCGATACTGAAAGGCCAACTGCCCGGGATTTACTACCTGCATAGGCGCCACGGCCACCCGAATGTTGTAAACGCCTGCTGCCAAAGCTAAATCGGGTGTGGTGGGCGTGAGTATGTTGTTCACCCACATTTTTTTGACCCGCGGCACCGGTGACTGTCCTTCTTGGGATTTGAGCAACTTTTCCACGTTTCCGTACGCATACCCGGCATCCGTCTTTACCCACAAAGAATCCCCGTACAATTCTATATCGCGTACCGATTGGTTCGATAGGCCCTCCAACAACGAGAGAGATCCTAAGAATTGGGTACTGAGAGAATCAAGGTTGACGGAATAGCTATACAATCCCTGGTCGGTGCCTAACCAGAGTAAAGTATCTGCTACCAGAGCCATGGAGTATAGGTTGATCCCTTGCAACAAGGTAGAGGAAAAATTCAGGGTGTCACCTTGCGATGAGAATGCCATTAGAAGGTCATCTCCCCCCAGAAAATACCATTCTTTTCCTCGTGCCGTCTCCAACCTCTCAATCACATTTACCTCTTTGGTAACTCTAGGATTATTGATATGCTGCCATGTCTGAGACCCCAGAAAAAAGTAGCCCAACCCCTTCTGATAACCGATCAGTACCGTATCCTCTTGAATGAGCACTCCGTCATTAATTCGGTTATCCACAAACCTATTTTGAACAAAGAATTCTCCGCCCTCATCGCTGTTAAAAATTCTTAGTTGCTCGGATATTGAAGACGTATCCTGCCAGGGTATAAACCCACCCCCTCTTGGTTTACTAAAAATGAAACCCGAGGAATCATCTAACAGAAAATAGCTTTTGGCATCCAGGAGGTACTCCGGTCCTTTCAGGTCCAACAAATACGTTTTGTTGGCAGCAACCCATAAACGATCTGAGTTAAAACCAGGAAGAATCTGGGTAGATTGATCTACGGGAAAAGAAACCTGCCTTATAAGAGTATACCGCCCATCCTGAAAGGCCCAGAGCTCACCTTCAACGGTTAACAACAACACTCCAAGTGCTTCATGTTGGTAGGCATCCATCAAGGATGCCTCCAGAGGTAATGTTAAAGGCCTCAACAGGGGATTTTTAAACAAAAAGACCCCTTCACCTAAGGTGGTTACCCAAATGTTTTCGGCGTAGTCCCTATGCACATGAGTGTGCAGACCTCTAGGAGCTTGTATTACCCTAGCCGGTTCCATTGATATGGAATCTTGAAGGAAGGTATACTCATATATCCCATTATCTTCCACAAGCCATAAAGACCTCCCTGGATCAATGGCTACATTAATTAACCGCGCGCTATCCATTGGGATTTGGTATGCTTCTGGTTGGGAAATATTGGAGGCTTTTACTTGACGTGGAAAAAATTGGCTGGTACCCATTCATATGGTCAAAGCCAGGCCCAATTGAGGAATAAAAATGGGTTTGTATCCTATAGAACCAACTTCATAAAATGGAAATTCGGTTTCAAACCTACTAGGAGTTTCTACACTGTCCTCATATATCGTAGCGGGGAACTTGGCATCTCCATACAAAAAATCCTCCCCTTGATAGTGCCCCACTCCTGCTGGAAACCATTCGTCTCCAAAGGAGTATCTTTTGAGGGTGTCTTCAGGAGACAAACAAAATAGACCACTAATTTGGCCCAGTAGCCATACATCTCCGGTTGGCGAAGGATAAATATGCTGTATATACCCCCCTATATTTACCTCAGCCAGCAAAGGAGAATTCTCAGGATTATAAAACCTACCCTGATCATAGAAGCATGGGATTCCATTGTTGGTAGCAAACCATAATCTTCCCCGCGCATCCTCTACAATGGCAAACACATCCTTATCCGAAAGGCCGTCTTCTTCGGTAAAGACATCAAACTCGTACCCATCATACCGGGCTACTCCCTGGTCCGTAGCAAACCAAAGGTACCCCTCACGGTCTTGCATAACGTAGTACACCGTGTTGGAGGGCAGGCCGTTCTCTGTCCCAAAATGAATGGGTTTTGAGGCCTGCCCAAAAGCGAAGAAGCTTCTGCCCCCTATCAATAGCCACGCCATTAAGAGCAGGAATAATTTTCTACGCATGCACTATGGGGATTAAAATTCGGACCTCGGTACCTGCTGGCTCTTGTCCGGGATCAAACAGGTCTACGGTATCAATACTCGCTTGGTGTTGGTAAACCGTTTCATTTAGCATGGTCAACTTATCCAGCACTAGTTTACCTCCTCTGGATTCTCCTTTGCGAGGATTTCGCTCTCCAGCAGCCTGCCTGCCTATTCCGTTATCCTTAAGCAGAATAAGCATATTGCTTGCTACTTTCTTAAAACTGAGCTGCAGGTGTCCTGGTGTGTCGAGAGGAGACAGGCCGTGCCATACTGCATTCTCAATAAAGATCTGTAGCAACAATGCTGGCAATTCCACCCTTTTGGGATCCAGCGCATCATCTACGGTAATCTCATAAGTGAACCTATGACTCAAGCGCAGACATTCTAAAGCGATGTAGTTCTCTAGGAGTTGTATCTCATCTTCCAGCGGCACTAAGGTTTTGTCCGAATGGTTGAGCACCAAGCGGGTGAGTCGAGAATATTTGGTGAGGTATTCATTGGCCGATCGGGTGTCACTAGCCAAAATAAATCGCTGGATAGAGCTTAAGGCATTGAAGATGAAATGCGGATTCATCTGGGCTTTAAGGGCAGTCAGTTCCATCTGGGCCATTTTCAGTTCGGCTTTGGCCTTTTCATTGAGCCGTCGGTTTCGGATGCGAACGATTCCTAAAACCAGGAGCCCAACACTCAACCCCAGCAGCAGCCAAAGCCAAGGCCACTGCCACCAGTACCGCAATACCGTAATGGGGATGCTCAACACCTCGCTGTACTGTCCGTTGAAAGCGACACTGCGAACCTGTAGTGAATAAGTACCTGAGTTTAGGTCTGGAAACTGCAGTTGATTAGAGTTGGTAGTAAGCCAGGGACTCTGAGCACCTAACCGGTATTGGAAAACTACCTGACCCAGGTTCTCAAAATCTAGCGAAGCGAGTTTAAACCGGATGGAATAAAAGTCGGGGGCTAATTCTATATCTGTATCAAAATCTACCGGTATTTCATCAATCCACAGGCCCATAATTTTAGGCGTTTTCAGCTTCTGGTTGCTAGCATTTAGCAGGTTGTCCAAGGAAGCGGTGACGGCGCCTTTCTGGGTAATGATCCAAATGGAATCTTGTACCAGATGCACTTCTTCTACTTTGGGAGAAGGCAAACCTACCAGATCAGAAATTTTTCCCTGGAAGAAAAAACGCTTGGCCTGAAAATCTACACTTAGTTTAAGCAGGCCGTCATCAGTACCGGCCAGCAACAAGGTATCTCCTACTAAAACCAAATCGCTAACCTTGTAATTCTGAATCAATTCCAGGTCAGCCATGATGGTGTCCTGCTGGGTGGAAATGGCCGCTAACAAGGCATCGCCACCGGCAAGCATCCAAGAATCTCCATTCTTTAAGGTAATGGTCTTTAAGGTGGTTACACGGGTTTTAATTACCGAATTCTCTCGTGGATAAAATTGCCCAATTTCTTCATCGAACAGACCTATACCATGCTGATAGCCAGCAAACAAGCTACCATCCTGGGTGCTCAGTACAGCGCCTATTTTTGTCTTAATTTTGAAATCGATTGGGACACCTTTTCGTGAAGCGGTTTTCAAATACGCCACAAACTCATCGATATTCTGCTGATAAGACAGCCCTTCGGAGAAAGGCCAAAAAAGGCTGCCCGGTGCAGAAGTAAATAATATACCACGGGGAGAATCTCGGATATAGAATGCGCCATTGGCAATGGAATCTACTTGGGCGCCAAGATCCACATGAAAAAGGCCATTCTCGCCGTATACCCAGTAGTGGTTGGGACTCCAGGAACGATTAAGCCTGGCATTCCGATAAAGACCAGACAACCAATCAGAGAATTCCAATTGATTCTTTAGCTGAATGCCCTGCTGATTCCATGACCAAATATCTCCGTTGCTAAACAGAAGGAGCAGATCCTCTGAGGCCCCCTCGTGTGTTCTAGACAATACATCTACGAGTTGCCCTTGAAATGGCAGCGTGTCTGAAAATGGCTTTACTAAGGATTGCTTGAGCAAGATTATTCCATCGCCCAATGTGGTAATCCACAGATCTCCTCGTAGGTCATAATATGCAAACGAAGGAGTATAGGATAAGGGGATGACTCTGGTAGGAGGGGCACCAGTGTATAAAGTCTCCCACCCATACTCGTATATCCCATTGTTTTCTATAAGCAGAAGGCCTCGCACTGAATCCTGTGCAATGTTGAGGATTTTAGCAGAATCAGGAAGCTGAATGGGCGATTCGGACATGATGTACTTGGACTCCAAATCCCACGCAGTGATATTGTTGGACCCAATACCAACAGACAGAAACAGCGAGTTTTGGACCGTCCGCAAGACTTTTCCCCCAGCATTTTTGATAAACTCAAACTGATTTGGTACCAACCCGACGCTATCAAATGGCTGAATTGGCAATAGGTTTTTCAGTTGGTTGGTGATCAGATAATTTTGCCCGTCTAACTCCAAAGCACCTATCATACGACCGGGATAAAGCTTTGAATAATCCCTCACCTCCCCTTCAGTGCTAATAGAATACACCCCGCCGCCAAACCCGGTTAAGAAGACCGTTCCTTCCTGATCATAGGAAATGTGTAGAATGTATTCCTGCAGTTCAATTTCGGCTAGGGGCGGGTAATTTTCAGGATTATAGAATTGCCCCTGGTAGAAGAAACCAGGAATGCCATTGTAAGTACCAAACCAAATTCGCCCTTGGTTATCTTCTACCATAGAGAATACCTCATTGTCTGTAAGGCCATCCGCTTTGGTAAACACCTCAAATTCAAATCCGTCGTACCTCACTACCCCTTTGTCGGTACTAAACCACAGGAACCCCTGCCGGTCTTCCAGAACAAAGTACACCACATCAGAAGGTAGACCGTCCTTCACACCAAACTGTATGGGAGCTACCGATTGCCCGTAGGCCCGGACTGAAAAGCCACTCACCTGTAGAAGGCTGAGGACCATGAAATGCAGGACTAAGGAATACCTGGTTGAATATGAGAATCTGGCAAACGAGTAATGCATCCTTACGCAATTTAAGGATTGAATGGGGTATGCATGCAAAAGAATAAAAATTTTAAAAGCCTGGCTATCAGTACATTATTGATTTTCATGACATTTTTTTAATGCCCCTGTCCAATTTAACGCCGGTTGTTCGTCCATAGGTCAAACAAGCAATCATGAAAACACTAGACGTAACCTACCAAATAGCTGCTCCGGCTGATCGGGTGTTTGCCGCCCTTACACAAAAAGACCTGATAGAACAATGGTCAGGGGCTACGGCGGAGATGGGATTGGAAGCTGGTAGTACCTTCTCCCTCTGGGAGGGAGACATCCACGGTATCAACCAAGAGGTGAGTAAGGACAGAATTGTGCAGGAGTGGAAGGTGGCCAATTGGAAAGCCTATTCGGAATGTATCATCTCGTGGCATGACGCTTCTGAAGGGGGAACTGAGTTGCGACTGGTACATTCAGAAATTCCTGATGAAGCCTACGAAAGTATAGCTGAAGGATGGGACGAGTATTACTTGGGGCCATTGAAGGCCTTGGTAGAAAAAATGACCGATTAAACTTTTTCACTAATAAACACACGCATAGTATGAGTAAGTATCTGTATTTGTTCCGCGGTGGAGACGGCCGCATGTCCGAACTATCACCCGAAGAATCTCAAGCCCACATGGCCCGTTGGGGGGCCTGGATGGGAGCCCTGGCCCAGGAAGGCAAACTGCTGAGCGGCGACCCGCTGCAAAGCCAAGGCAAGGTAGTGGAACAGGCGGGAGCGATCATCCATGACGGCCCCTTTGCAGAAGGAAAAGAGATGGTAGGTGGGTACCTCATGATAAACGCTGACACCTTGGATGGCGCAGTAGAGTTGAGCAAGGAGTGCCCCATTTTTGAGTTGGGCGGCACCGTAGAGGTACGCGAAATTTTACCTTTCCAACAACCTTAAGCTTCTATGCTGCTACTATCTCAAATCCAGGTTGTTTCCGGAGTGGCCCACTTTCCCGCCCACCCAGGTGGTGATCTTACACCTACTCAGGAACTGGCTCAAGGTTCTTCTACTGACAGGAGGTAGTAGGAGCTTACTCTTACGTGAATTCATTTTTTTACTCAGAAAAACATTCAAACGATGAAACAATTTTTGATGCTGTTTCGCAGCGAAACCTTTGATGAAGCAGGATGGTCTGAAGCCGAAGTAGGTGCACATATGCAACGTTGGGATGAATACATCCAACAACTCGCGGAAAAGGGGGCCTTCCAGTCAGGCGAAGCCCTGTATGATGAAGGACAGGTGGTAGAAGGCGACCAAATAACCGACGGGCCTTTTGCAGAGGGTAAAGAACTAGTAGGGGGCTATGTGATCGTGAAAGCAGAAAGTGCAGCAGTTGCGGCCGAGCTAGCCAAGCCTTGCCCGGTGCACGAAATGGAGGGTGGTACGGTAGAAATTAGAGAAATTCGGGCTATGTAAATCCTCATAAAGATCGTCAAAATAGCAAATTGGCGATCTTTACTTAAACACTTCCATTTCTTACACGCATTGAAGCATTTCTGTTGGCTGTGGTTTATTAACTGTCTAAAATTTTTGCTTAATTTTCTATATGGCAGTACCTGAAGCCTTTGAATCTGTAGTCGATCATTTTTTCCGGCACGAATATGGCCGAGTCACTTCTTTCCTCTCTCACCGATTTGGCACTACCCATCTGGAGCAAATAGAAGATGCGGTACAAGAAGCCTTGTATAAGGCGATGAAGGCGTGGGCTTACGGTGGATTACCAGATTCGCCCACCGCTTGGATTGTAAAAACAGCACAGAATAATTTGATGGATCAGGTGCGCAGGCAGCAAAATTTTGAGGCCAAGCATGCCGACGAATGGGTCCGGATGAATGAAACGGTGATGGAAGCAGAGGATCTAGATGAGGAGTTGACCGATGACACGTTGCGCATGATGTTCGCCTGCTGTCATCCTTCCATAAGACAAGACTATCAGGTGCTGCTTACCTTGAAAATTTTGTGTGGCCTTAACAACCGAGAGGTGGCCCGTGCATTACTCAAAAAGGAAGATACCATTGCCAAAGGCTATACCAGGGCGAGGCAGCAGTTGCGCGAAGGCAATATTGAACTCACCGTTCCTTTGGGGGCAGGCTTGGGCGAGCGTTTGGATCAGGTACTGAAGGTGCTTTACCTTCTTTTCAACGAAGGGTATACGGCTTCTGAGGGCAGCGACTTGGTCCGCCTTGATTTGTGTGCGGAGGCCATTCGGCTCAGTGAGCTAATTCTGGAACGCCCTCTCCTACGCAAACCGCAAGTACATGGCCTTATGGCACTGATGCTTTTTCAGGTTTCGCGGTTTCCGGCACGGCAAGATGAAGAAGGGCGATTACTCACTCTGGAAGAGCAAGACCGGTCCCTTTGGGATCAGCGGCTCATTCGCCAGGCGCATAACCATTTGCAAACCGCCTCGGCTTTTGGCCAGGTAAACGACTACATTTTGCAAGCCGCCATGGCAGGGGTACATGCCACCGCTCCCGACTTTGAAAGCACCAACTGGCAAGCGTTATTAGGTATATATGACGCACAACTCCGACTCAACCCCAACCCGGTCATCCGCCTAAATCGTGTAGTGGTGGTCCAAAAGGTACATGGGAGTGCCGCAGCCCTGCGTGAGCTCGATATTTTGTCGGAAATTCCCACCTTGCAAGACTACTACCTGCTCTATGCCATCCGGGCAGAAGCCTTTAAAGAACTAGGCATAGGGGATGCCGCCCGCGAAGATTTGCAGACGGCCCTCAAGCTCACTCGCAACGACCGCGAACGGGCTTACCTGGAAGAGAAGCTATTGACCCTCTGAGTTAAAAGAGGGCCTTAGCAATTCGGTATACGTTCTCACTCTTGCCCATGCTGTAGTAGTGTAGTACCGGTACTCCCTTCTCCATGAGTTCTTTGCTCTGGTGAATGGTCCACTCTACCCCTACTTCGCGAGCTCCCTTGTTATCCTTACAGTTGGCCACTTCATCAGCCAGGGCATCAGGTAAGTCCAGATGAAATACACTGGGCAGCATCTGCAGGTGCCGCAAGGTGGTGAGGGGCTTCAAGCCCGGAATGATGGGGATATCGATACCCGCCTCCCGGCATTTGTCTACAAACTCAAAGTACTTCTGGTTATCGAAGAACATTTGGGTTACGATGTACTCAGCACCTAACTCTACCTTTTTCTTCAGGTATTTGAGATCAATATTAAGATTTGGGGCTTCAAAGTGCTTTTCAGGATACCCGGCTACCCCAATGCAGAAGTCGGTAGGTACCGCGTTCTGAAGCTCTTCGTCCAAATAATGCCCCTGATTCATACCCTGAATCTGCTCTATGAGCTGAGAAGCGTACGAATGCCCTCCCTCATCGGGCACAAAGGTGGCTTCCGACTTCATGGCATCGCCACGCAAGGCCAGCAGGTTGTCAATGCCCAGAAAGTTAAGGTCGATAAGAGCATTCTCCGTCTCTTCCATATTGAAACCGCCGCAAATGATGTGGGGCACAGGGTCTACGTCGTACCGATGTTTGATGGCAGCACAAATACCTACAGTACCGGGGCGTTTGCGTACTGTCTTGCGTTCTAGCAGTCCGCCCTCCCGGGTTTTGTATACAAACTCCTCCCGATGGTAGGTCACATCAATAAATGGAGGCTTAAACTCCATCAAGGGATCTATATGACCAAATAGGGTTTCTATACTTTCTCCTTTTTTGGGAGGCAAGATTTCGAAGGAGAACAGGGTATCCTTCGCATTTTTGATATGGTCAGTAACTTTCATGACTAAGCCGTGGGTACAGGGGATTGTTGAGGATCGTAATTTAAGTTGGGTGCCAGCCAGCGCTCGGCGTCTTCGAGAGTCATTCCTTTGCGGGCGGCATAGTTTGCTACCTGGTCAGGGCCAATTTTACCCAGGCCAAAATAGCGCGCTTGCGGGTGAGCGAGGTAGTACCCACTCACCGAAGCCGCGGGATACATCGCCATGCTTTCCGTCAGCATAATATCCAGCTTCTCGGGAGCCTGCAAGAGCGAGAACAGCTTAGGCTTTTCCGTGTGATCAGGACAAGCGGGGTATCCTGGGGCAGGGCGAATGCCATCGTATTTCTCGGAAATCAAGGCTTCATAATCCAGGGCCTCTCCCTCAGCATAGCCCCACAACTCGGTACGAGCCCGGTAGTGCATCAACTCCGCTAAGGCTTCTGCCAGACGGTCCGCCACCGCTTTCACCATAATCAGCTTACGTCCGTCGTGATCAGCCTCATATTCCTCGATTAGCTTCTCGATACCCAACCCAGCGGTCACGGCAAAACAACCAAAATAATCCTGTTTGCCGCTCTCAGCCGGGGCCACAAAATCAGCCAGACTCAGGTTAGGTAGACCACTTCCCTTCTGCCCCTGCTGGCGCATGAACTCTAAGGTTTCTAATACCTCTTGGCGGGTATCATCCGTGTATAGTTCCACCGTATCGGGGGCTACCCGGCTGGCCGGGAAGAATCCTACCCCCGCCCGGCATTGCAAGCTCCGGTTGGCAATGATCTCATCCAGCATCTCGTTGGCGTCGGCAAACAGCTTCTTGGCCTCATCACCTACTACCTTATGATTCAATATGGCCGGATACTTCCCTTTCAGCATCCAGGTGCTGAAGAAGGGAGTCCAATCTATAAAGGGGCGAATCTCTTCAATGGAATAATCTTCCCAGTGCTTGGCCCCCAAAAAGCTAGGTTTAGGGGGAGTATAGTAGTCCCAAGGAACCACCGTAGCATTTGCTTGGGCAGCTTCGAATGGCAGGTAGTTCTTGATCTGCTTGCGGTTTCGGTGGTCCTCTGCCAAATCAATGTATTCTTTGCGCATCTTAGCCGCGTACTCCACGGACTGACTTTTACTGAGCAACTGACTGGCCACCGGTACGCTCTTACTAGCATCATGCACATGTACCACGGGTCCGCTGTACTCTGGGGCAATTTTCACGGCCGTGTGTACGCGGGAGGTGGTGGCACCACCAATAAGCAGTGGTGTCTTCATCCCAATCCGCTCCATCTCCTTAGCCACATTTACCATCTCGTCCAGCGAAGGGGTTATCAAACCGCTCAGCCCAATGATGTCAGCGCCAATCTCCTTGGCCTTGGCCAGAATTTTATCGGCAGGAACCATCACCCCGATGTCTACAATCTCAAAGTTGTTACAAGCTAAAACCACACCCACGATGTTCTTCCCAATATCGTGCACGTCACCCTTCACCGTAGCCAGCAAAATCCTACCAGCATTGCTTGTATCCTTGTTTTTGGCCTTTTCTTCTTCCAGATAGGGGGTCAGATAAGCCACGGCTTTCTTCATCACCCGGGCGCTCTTCACCACCTGGGGTAGAAACATCTTCCCGGACCCAAACAGATCGCCTACCACATTCATACCGTCCATCAACGGCCCTTCAATTACTTTCAGCGGAATTTGGTATTGCTGGCGGGCTTCCTCGGTGTCCTCCTCAATAAAGTCTACAATACCCTTCACCAGCGCATGCTCCAAGCGCTTTTCTACCGTGGTTTCACGCCAGGCAGTATCCTTCTCGCGTACCTTGGTAGTGCCCTTCACCTGCTCAGCGAAGTCCAGTAAACGTTCCGTGGCATCGTCACGCCGGTTGAGCAACACATCTTCTACCCGGTCCAGCAAGTCCTTCGGTATGTCATCGTACACCTCCAGCATGGTAGGATTCACAATGCCCATCGTCATGCCGTTCTGTATACCGTGGTACAGAAAAGCTGAGTGCATAGCTTCCCGTACGGCATTGTTACCGCGGAAGGAGAACGATACGTTACTCACCCCACCGCTCACGTGGGCACCTGGCAGATTTTCCCTTATCCATTTGGTGGCATTAAAGAAATCCACCGCATAGTTCTTGTGCTCTTCAATCCCCGTGGCTACCGGGAATATGTTGGGGTCAAAAATGATATCCTGAGCCGGAAAGCCAACCGTATTCACTAACAGGTTGTAGCTGCGCTCGCAAATCTGAATACGACGTTCGTACGTATCTGCTTGCCCTTTCTCGTCGAAGGCCATCACGATGACGGCCGCTCCGTAGCGCTTTACCGCCCGCGCTTGCTTGATGAAGGGCTCCTCGCCTTCCTTTAGGCTAATGGAGTTGACCACCGGTTTGCCTTGCACCACCTTCAGGCCCGCCTCTATGATGTCCCATTTGCTGGAATCGATCATGATCGGAATCCGGGCAATGTCCGGCTCGGCGGCAATGAGATTCAGGAATTTCACCATCATCTCCTGGCCATCCAGCATGCCCTCGTCCATATTTACATCCAGGATCTGGGCACCACCCTCTACCTGATCGCGGGCTACTTCCAGGGCTTCCTCGTATTTTTCTTCTTTGATCAGTCTCAGAAACTTCCGGGAACCCGTCACATTGGTACGCTCACCAATGTTGACAAAATTGGTTTCCGGAGTAATAATGAGCGGCTCTAAACCGCTTAGCTTGAGTGGAGGTAAGTTGTTCGTTGACAATGTCATAAGCACATGTCTGAATTGTGAGTTGGTGTATTAAGCCGTAACTGCTTCTTGAATTTTGCGGGGCTCATGTTGCGCCGCCAACTGGGCTATATGCCGGATATGATCAGGAGTAGTGCCACAGCACCCGCCTATTATATTGACCATACCTTCTTGCAAAAACTCTTCGATGTATCCACCCATGATTTCCGGAGTTTGGTCATACTCACCAAACTCGTTGGGCAGTCCGGCATTGGGGTGGGCACTCGTATAGAAGTCTGATTTTTCAGAAAGCGTTTTCAAATAGGGGCGCATGTCCTCAGCCCCAAGAGCGCAGTTGAGCCCAATGGTGAGCAAGGGCACGTGCGACATACTAATTAGAAAGGCCTCGGTAGTTTGTCCGCTAAGCGTGCGTCCGCTCTGATCGGTAATGGTACCCGAGACCATCACCGGGAGCACCCTATCGGTGTCTTCCTGATGCTTCTGAATGGCAAACAAAGCGGCTTTTGCATTCAGGGAATCAAAGATGGTCTCCACTAGTAGCAAGTCCGAGCCACCGTCTACCAAGCCTTTCACCTGCTCATAGTAAGCCGCTACCAAGTCATCAAACGTTACTGCCCGATACCCCGGATTGTTCACGTCGGGCGAAATACTGGCCGTTTTGTTCGTAGGCCCTACTGCTCCTGCCACATAGCGAGGCTTGTCAGGATTTTTGGCGGTAAACTCATCGGCTACCTCCCGGGCTATTTTGGCAGAAGCCACATTGAGTTCATATACCAAATCCTCCATGGCATAGTCAGCCATGCTAAACAAGTTCCCATTGAAGGTGTTGGTCTCCAAAATATCTGCTCCTGCCTCTGCATAGGCAGCATGAATTTCCTTGATGACATCCGGCCGGGTAATAGAAAGCAAGTCATTGTTTCCCTTCAAATCTCCGGGATGATCCTGAAACCGGTCTCCTCGGAAGTCTTCCTCTTCCAGCTTGTACCGCTGAATCATAGTACCCATAGCTCCATCTAATACCAAGATGCGGCTGTCCAACAATGTAGTAATGTCTGGCTTTTGCATGCGATGTACGGTTGTACTTATCGCAGAATGTGGAGTACGGGCTACCCGTTGTAGAGGCGTAAGGCTATCCACGCTTATCTACCCTAAAAGGAGTCTGACCTTTTAGGTGGGAGTTGGCACCTTCCCTCGGGATGAGGAGGTTGCCAAGACATCAAAGGGCCCATTCCCTCCGTCTTTCTGGATAAGTCTTTGCAAGAAAATGTGTATTCTTGAATTCCCCAAATGAACCTTTCCTTACGCAAGAAAATTCCTGCTTTTCATATTTTTATTGCAATGAAGAAACGTGTTACGAGGAGAACTACCCAGATCTCAACCCTCCTCCTGATCTTATTCGTACTTACGGTACCCAGAGTATCCCTTTGGGCACAGCTGCCGGAAGCCGTCTCCTTAACCACCCTCAACGGTTTACCGTCCAACAATGTCTACTACATCCATCAGGACCGGCAGGGATATATCTGGATGACTACAGACAAAGGAGTATGCCGATACGATGGCATGGAGGTGGAAGTGTTTACCCGAAAAAACGGGCTAACCGATAATGAGTGCTATTCCATCTTTGAGGATAGCCGAGGACGTATCTGGTTTGGCACCAGCAATGGGCAACCTTGCTTTTTCTATGAGGGCAAATTCTTTAACCCTCTAAACTACCCAGCCTTGGGGTCAATATTCATATCAGGATACATCAGCAATTTTGCCGAGAGTAATAGTGGCGACATGTATATCACTGGGCAGAACCATGGGATATATAAACTAACTTCCACTGATGAAGTAATAGATCTGAGTACTCCCGACTTGGTTTTATCCTTACTGGTCACTACCGATTCCGGAGACTTCGGAGCTAACCGCAGGTTTACCCGTCTGATTTCGTTGGATAGCCTTCATAAACCTAAAGAAATCATAGACCTAAGTAAAATTCCCAAAAAGGGATACGGACATAAGTCCGTGGTCTCCGATCTACTACCCTACGCCGTTACGGTCTCTATTGGCACCCATTACGCATTGGGCTTTTCACTTACCACACACCAACAGTTACCCATTAACTTTTGGAAGGTACCCGAGAATACATTTCTAGTAAACGTAGCCTACCACCCCAAACATGGGTTATTTCTGGTAGGCAAAAAGAACATTTACGTCTTCACGCCGCAGGATCTACCACTAGGGGGCGAGCCCAGTTATTCCATACCCCTTGGAGAGTACACCGGTGCGCATGTAATGTTTGACAATGAGGACAATATGTGGGTTGCCACCCGGGAAAACGGAGCGTTGTATTTCCCCACACCTTTAGTAAAGGCCCTTCCAAAAGAATCCGCCACAGAAAAACCGCCTCTTCACCTATTGAAGGTATCAGAGGACACTCTTTACACCCTGAATAACAATGGTGAGATCTATCGCTGGACTCCAGAAGGTTCTTCCTTGTTTTCAAAGCTTCCGTTTCTTCCAGAAAATCGAGGTAAACTTACCCCTGCCCATGAGCCCGGTTCTCTATGGTGTTATGCTACAACGGGCCTTTTCCATATTGCCGCTGATGGGAAGTACACCCTCATCAAAAGCAGCTTTTTTTCGGTTTTTCAAGCAACTAAAAAAGGTCTGGTGATTGGCGTCTCCAAAATGACCATGCAATACACCAATGGTCCCGGCAAAGACACGCTATGGCATACCCCACCGGCGGAGCTAAGTCAATTGAAGTTGATTCAGGTATTGGATGATGTTGACTTTACCTTTCGTTCTCGGTCCTCCGTCGTCATCAACCCTGATAGTATATTGCTGGGCTACCAGTACGGCTTGGCCGCCGCAAGTTTCTCCACACAATCCATTTCTCCTCTAGCGGGAACCCGTTCCCTGGGATTAATAGGCTCACTTACCAAATCCATAGATCAGGATTCTACCCCATGGGTTTGGATGGGGGGTAGTGAGTTATTGCTTGGGGTATCCTCCCAAAATGACACCATTCGCGTAGCGCCTACCTTGTTAGAAGGGGAAACGGTAAACCATACACAAGTAATTGGAGACAGTTTGCTCTTTGCCAGCACCACCAAGGGACTGATTTATTTCCAATTGGATTATCCCCAAAAGGAGATTCGGTATTTGGGGGGCATCTCCGAATACCAAGGACTACCCAGTCTGGTGGTATTCAAAACGGAAGTGGTGGCTGACTCTCTGTGGATTGCCACTACAGAAGGTATTGTGACGGCAGAAATTGCCAATCTGCTGAACTCCCGTTCTCCATCACCAGAACCGCCGAAGGTTAAATCTATTTTAATCGATAATGAACCCGTCCCAGCCAACCGAGAAGTAACTGTGGCCCCGGAAGCGCAGATTGTGAGCATTAAACTGGCGGCATTGCACTATGCCAGCCAAGGACAGATTGTGATGGAGTACCGCCTTACTCCTGAGGATGATTGGACCCCTACCGCCTCTACCGAACTACAATTTGTAGGCCTGGGCAAAGGAAAGTACCCCTTGCAGATCCGTACGGTTTCTATCCAAGGAGACGCCAGTCTTCCGCTAGAACTTACCCTCATCAAACAAGGATATTGGTGGTTAGAAATTTGGTTTTGGGTGAGTGCCATTTCGCTGTTGACTTTAGGCTGTATATTCTTCATCCGGTGGCGAAACCTTCGTCTTCAAAATCGCACGAAATCAGCGCTGCAAATGGCCCAGTTGGAGTTGAAGGCGCTGAAAGCCCAAATGAACCCTCACTTCATTTTCAACGCGCTTAGCTCCATTCAGCGGTTCATTTTGGCAAATGACCCCAAACACGCCAACGATTACCTGACCAAGTATTCCCGGCTGACACGCATGGTGCTTAATCATTCGGAGAAGACTTTTGTACCGCTGGCCGATGAGATCCAACTACTGACTTACTACATAGAGCTGGAAGCATTACGGCTGAAGCACCGCTTCACCTTCGAGATCCTGGTAGACCCCAATTTGGCTTCTGAGCAGGTAACACTCCCCTCTATGCTACTGCAAACGTATATTGAGAATGCCATCTGGCACGGCCTTTCCTCTCTACCGCAAGGGGGCAAAATAGAGATTCGGTTTGAGCGCCTCCGTGATACTTTGCAAATCGTAATTGAGGACAACGGCATAGGCCGGGAGGCGGCTATGATTCGGAACCCTAGAAAGGGCACCTCCAAGGGGTCTCAGATCACCGCCGACAAGCTTGATATGCTCAACCGGACCATCTATCAAAATCGGGCGGCTTTACGTATTCAGGACAAGTACGATTCTGATGAAAAACCTGCCGGCACTCGAGTCATACTCACTATACCGTTGATTTAATCATTCACTTAATATTTTCGTTTCTTTAGATAATAAGCACTATCCATTGCCCTGCCTTCGCACAACATATCGTCAACCTGCTTTTTCCCTTTTAAGCGTGGGCCGTCTGCCGATCATTTTACTGGGTATAATTCTTCCGGGTTCCTTATTCGGGCAGTTGTTGGAGTTTACCGTAAACAACGGGTTACCTTCTAATACGGTGTACTACATCCTCCAAGACCAGATAGGCTATATTTGGTTTGCTACCGACGACGGGGTAGCTCGATACGATGGACAATCCTTTGAAATTTTCACGAAGCAAGACGGGTTAGCCGATAATGAGAATTTCCAGATTCTGGAAGACAAGTATGGTAGAATCTGGTTCGGGGCCTTCAATGGAGACCCTTCTTACTACGACCTTCAGGAACAGAAATTTTACAACAAATTTAATCAGCCGTGGCTTCGGGAAATAGAGCTGAATGGATATATCCGGCAGATGGCCACGGATGAAAAGGGAGACTTGTATCTACTGGGTCAATTGGGTGGCTTGGCACAGATTACTCACTATGATTCGGTAATCAATTATTCTTTTCCTAGAGAGATAAAACCTGAAGGAATCAGCTTATACGGTGGAGAAATAAGGTTTTTGTACATAGACCGGGAACTACCCATTCCCTTGGCTAGTAATGATTTGGGTAAGGTCTACCCCGAAATTATTTCTGAACCCCGAAGTAATTTTTCTACCAGCAAGACCATGGATCTACCAAGCCGCGGGGTAACCCTAGCTTCCTTGATAGGTGGTAGGATGGTGAGGTACTGGGATCAAAAAAACAGCGAACACACCCTTAAAAAATTCGACTTTCCGGATTCTATCCGCATGATCAACCTTGCCGAACACCCTGATTTGGGCGTGTGGCTCATCCATTTCGATGGTATTCGGTTTTATCCTTGGTCCAGCATTGAGTCTCAACACCAAGTTGCGCCTACTAGCATTACTGCCTTACCAGGCAAGACTCCTAGCCATGTGATGTGCGATTCTGACGGAAGGCTTTGGATAAGCACCTTGGGCGATGGAGTATTATTGAAACCCAACTCCAGCCTAAGTCCCCTACATGAACAACTCAATCTACCAGACTCTCCCGTAGATATTATACCCAACGACTCCCTGGAATGGCTCTTCTTACTAAAAAACAAGCAGCTGTGGGCGCGGCCCCAAGGCGTCAACCAACTATTGTTAGAGCTGCCCTCGGCCACCTATTATTCCCGATTGATCCGCGGAATTGCACCTTCACATGTTTGGAACTACAATCGGCAGGATTTAACCCGGATTGACTTAGGAAATGGGGTAAGCCGGTTTGGTTCTTATGCCTCTTCTATGGTTGAGATACCCGAAGGATTCATATTGGGGCATTCTGGAGGAGTGCTCATGCTCCCATATGATGAGTTTTCAAGCCCCATAAAAGGGTCACAATATGTGCCCACGTGGCCTGGCGACTACAGGAGAGGGATCAAGAAAAAGAACCTGGTATTCAATAACCGAGCGTATTCTATGCTCCCAATCACCGTCGATAGCATCCTTTTCGGCTATCAAAAAGGGATAGCATTGGGCTCTATTAACACCGGACAGATTGTTCCCATGAATCCTGAGCAATTTATGGGCAAAATCAATTCCCTGATATTTCATGGTGATGCTGGCAGCCAAGACTGGGTTTGGGCGGGCGGAGATGAAGTGTTATTCGCTTTCAGCCAAAAGGACACCGTATGGGCGCCAAAGCCCATCATCAGAAACACCAAAATATCTCACCTCCTGTGTGCCGGAGATTCTCTCCTCTGGCTTTCCACAAACCGAGGAGTAATTACCCTCAAAGTAGATCTGGATCATGAATCCATTGATTACCTGGGTTCTTTGACTACCGCCCAAGGGCTACCCAGCAATGACGTAAGTAAGACCATTCGCAATGAAAAGGAACTTTGGATAATAACTAAATCAGGTGCTGTTTCTATAGACATAGAAACACTATTGCAGCAAAAGAATTTCATTCCTCCCACCCCCCATTTGGAGGAAATTCAGCTTGGCGACTCTATCCTACCTCCCAGCACTCCGGTCCTAGAAATGTCAAGAGACCAAACCGTGGTTCTAAAAACGGCCCCTCTATTCTTTGGCGATCCAGGTAAGCTACAGTTTGAATTCAGGCTCTCACAAAACGGACCCTGGACCCCATCTAACACTGCCGACATCCAGCTAGTGAGTCTGGCGCCCGGTGAGTACAACGTAGAGATTCGTACGGTACTGGACAACGGCAATGCCAGTCTTCCCCTTGCCATACCCATTCGGGTACGACCGCCTTGGTGGCTTACGGTGTGGGCCATAGTAGGCCTGATTTTTCTTCTGGCACTGACCTTCGTGGGGGCCATCCGGTGGCGAAATGCTATTACCCGACAGAGGGCACAAAACGAAATTCGGCTAGCCCAGATGGAGCTTTCTGTTCTGAAGGCACAAATGAACCCACATTTTATTTTCAACGCCCTTAGCTCCATACAACGGTTTGTGCTCAGCAATGACACCAAACAAGCTAACGAGTATCTTACGAAGTACTCCCGGCTCACCCGCATGGTGCTCAATCATTCGGACAAAACGCTGGTGTCATTGGAAAGTGAGCTGCAATGTTTGAGGTATTATATAGAATTGGAAGCCCTTCGGCTTAGCCATCGGTTCACCTATTACATTGAAATAGATGACGAGCTAGACCCTGCCATGCAGCAGATTCCACCGCTGCTGATACAAACCTTCGTGGAAAACGCCATTTGGCATGGCCTAAGCCCGTTGCCTGGGCAGGGGGTTTTGGAGCTCTCCTTTGAGAAGCAAGGCAACATGCTTGCTATTACCGTTCGCGACAATGGCATTGGCAGAAAGGCGGCCCATGTCCGCAATCCACGTAAGGGGCAATCCAAGGGATCACAAATCACCTTGGATAAGCTTTCCATCCTAAACGAGACCCTCTACCATCAGCAAGCCTCTATCCGGCTTCGCGATCTCTATGACGATGAGGGCAGATCTAGCGGTACGGAGGTGATTTTTTCTATTCCGCTGGCCATGTAGGTACAGCACCGCTTCTCACATACTTTGTCTATTTCATTGCTCGAATCTGTGGCAGGATTAGCTATCTTTCCCCCATGTGGAAACGCTTTATTGCCGCCGGAGAGAAGTTTTTGTACGCCTTTCCCATTCGTTTGGTCATCCATCACTTCAAGAGGAGCCCCGTGATGATGGCCATTTGGGCAGTATTCTTTCTCGTAGTCACCGGCAACTTCGGTACGGGCATGGGTATCCCCTACTTGTTTCTAGACCCTGAATACCTCAACGAAACTAGCTTCCTCAGCTTTGCTCTGGTGGGATTCATGACCGCCGGATACATCATGGTATTCCACATTACCAGCTACATCAACGACGGCTATCGATTCTCCTTCCTGGGCACCCTCAAGCGTCCCTTTGCGCGCTTCACGCTCAACAATAGTATTATCCCCGTCGTGTTTGTGGTCACCTACGTGTGGAACATTGTGGCTTTTCAGATCACCTACGAGATCAATACCGGGCTCACCATCCTCAAAAAGCTAGCCGGCTTCTTTACGGGCTTTACGCTTATGACGGTGGGGCTTATGCAGTACTTCCGGCTTACAAATCAGGATGCATTCAAGATTCTTAGCCGCAGAATTGAGAAGCGGATTAAGAAGAATACCATCACACGTGCCACGGTACTCAACCGCCTGGCCAAGGTACGGGGCCAGCAGGTGCGGGTAGACAGTTATCTGGACCTCAACTTCAAAAGTAAACCCGCCTATCCGGCGCCCGAATACCTTAAAAAGAAAGTGGTGACCCAGGTGTTCAACCAAAACCACCTGAACGCCGTCATTGTGGAGCTAGGGGCTATAGCCCTGGTATTCATCCTAGGTTGGTTTGGTCAGTTGCCCATCCTGCAACTGCCGGCCGCCGCCAGTGCCATCCTTACGGCCAGCGTCCTGCTGATGATTCTGGGCGCCATCGCCTTTTGGTCGCGCGGGTACACCACCATTGTAGTTATCGTCATCTTCCTCCTCATCAACTACAGCCACCACCAGCAGTGGATCGGCAAAGGATTCGAAGGGCTGGGATTAGACTACACAGAAGAGCCAGAGCCCTATTCGGTAGAATCTCTAGCGGTACACAATTCGCCGCAGCACTACAAAGAGGACATGCAACACACGCTAGGCATTTTGGAGACCTGGCGGGCCAAATTCCCTGTGGACGAGAAGCCGAAGATGGTTTTCATCTGCACCAGTGGCGGTGGGCAACGGTCCGCACTGTGGACCATGACGGCTTTGCAGGCTGCACAAATGGCTACCCAAGACCAGCTGATGGACCATACCATGCTCATAACAGGAGCCTCCGGTGGCTTGGTAGGTGCCTCCTACTATCGGGAATTGTACCTGCGCAGTCAGCTACTGGGCGAGGGCGTCATGGATCCGCAAAACCCCATATTTCTGGACCAGATCAGCAATGACAACCTCAACCCGGTGATCTTCTCACTGCTCGTCAATGATCTCTTTTTCCGCAATCAGACCATCGACTATGGTGGACAAAAACACCCCAAAGATCGGGGTGTGGCCTTCGAAGAAGCCCTTAACCGCAATACTGGGGGTATACTAGACAAACCTATCTCGGCCTATCGGGAGCACGAGGAAGCATCTACTATCCCGATGCTGTTTGTAGCCCCCTCCATTGTAAACGATGGCCGGCGAATGTACATCTCACCCCAGCCGGTAAGCTACATGGCTATGGCGTTGCAAGATTCATTGCACCCGGTCATCAATGAGAAGGACAAAGGCATTGACTTCGTGCGCTTTTTTCAGCAGCAGAATGCAGATTCCCTTCGCTTCCTGAGTGCCTTGCGCATGGGGGCCACCTTCCCCTACATAACCCCCAACATATCCTTGCCTAGCACTCCGGCCATCCAGATCATGGATTCCGGCATTTCGGACAACTTCGGGGTTACCGATGCCGTGCGCTTTGTACTGGTGTTTCAGGAGTGGATCAATGCCAATACTTCCGGCGTAGTGTTTCTTAGTATTCGGGATTCTGAAAAAGAAGAACCTCTGGAGGAAGAAGGCAGCCGCAGCCTCAGCGACAAGATCATATCACCGGTCAAGTACATCTACCGCAACTGGTCCAGTATTCAGGATCTGCACAACGACGACCAAATAGAGATGGCGCAGGCCTTTATGGAAGTACCTGTAGATCGGGTAGACCTGCAGTTCATCCCTCGTGCGCTGTTTTTCGATGTAACCACCCGTGAGTTTACTACCGATCCTAGCGAAAGGGAAGTACAGCAATTGGAGCGTGCTTCGCTTAACTGGCGGCTGACTACCCGCGAGAAGAACAGCATTCGCGAGAACATTAAGATCATGCATAATCAGGAGCAGCTATCTCGACTAGTAGAGCTGTTGGAGAAGTAGAATTATGCAACCACATTGGCTAACTACCCTTCCCTATATGGAACCTCAGAATGCCCTTAGCCTGTTAACCAAGAGTTCAGGTATAGATTGCAATTGTAAATCCATATAGGGTAACATGACATTGGAATACATCTAAGCTTATTAATATTCACCCTATTTATATTAAAGACAACCAAACTAAAACATTGTAATATAAACCAGCTACATTATACAATTGCAATAAATCAATTTTACAACATTGCAATAGCCATATATTTATAAATATTATATTCCATTCATTTGATTTAAATCCGAATTATAACCTTTTAGCAGCGCAAAAAACTTCACCTTCTTTTATCGTCAAAAGGAAGACCTCAGCCCAAATGGGAGAAGCAAAAAACAGACACCCCGTTAGCAATCAGGCAACAATAACGACTAAAAACCGCCTAAAATCAGCATATATATACATTTCCAGAAAATCACTCCTACAATGAAGCAAGAAAACAGCCACCAACAACCAGGAAAATCATCCCTTCCACCATACCTATAAAATAGAATTCCAGACCAGCAGCCCTGCATTTCTACTTTGCCTTTACTTTAATTTTAGCCGACCGAAGAACACCCAAGATTAAGCACATATTAAATTAAATATTGCAGAAAAACTTTTTACCAATTCTCAAAAACAAAGAACCCTGCAATTGGATTTACCCTTTGTGAATTCTAAGAATTCATCCACGACGACCACTTGATTTTTTAAACAAGTCAGCTCAAATCGTAAAAACCATTTTTTACAATTTTTAAATCATACTCTAGATATGAAAAGGCCTTCTATTGCCCGAATGGTAATATATGGAGCACTCACATTCTCTGTATTCCTATTCATCAAAACCTTGAGTGCGCATTATTTTGTTCGCCCCAACTTTCTCGGAGCAGCCTCTCACCCGCAGTTACACGCTCAGGTTTTTCCAGTGGACTCCCTGGTACCTTTATCCTCCCTTGCTTCTAGTACCCCCGTTTCAAGCAAGATGAAGGTAGTATCGTTTGTTTCGGACCGCTGCCCCTTTTGCACCAAATACCTAAAGACAGTAGCTGAGCTAGACGAAGATATCCAAGGGGATTTCGATTTTTTACCTGTTTACATGGGAAATAACAATCTATCCAGTGAGTACCTAACGGAAATCGGACTGCTTGACAAAGCATTGTACTCCGGTCAAGGAATCTCAATAGCAGAGGAAATACAGCTGGTACCCACAATTCTTTTTCTGAACGAGAACAACGAAATCGTTCATACCTCGCAAGGTGCTCCTGACAACAAGGTAGTACTAGAGGCTATGCTAGTACAGGTGCAAGCGTTGGGTGACCCTAGCTAGGCCCCAACCACACCTATATCGCCAACCATTTCTCAGCAAGATATGAAAACGCATACCGCAATGGCTGCTGTGGTCATGATGTCTTTTCTCATCACGGCATGCAATGATACCTACAACCACCAGATCAACCGGTTGGATTGGAAGAATACCGTTGCCCAAGAAAGCCTCAATGACTGTGGAGTGGCCGTTATGAAAATGATTTTCAACTACTACAACCACAACATCAGCCAAGAAGAGATTTATGCTGCCCTCCCGCTATCAGACCAGGGGGTAAGCATGTTTGACCTGAAGGCCTACGCGGAAGAAAATGCCTTCGAAGTGGAAGGAATCCGGTGCTCTGAGAGCACCCTACAGGACCGTCTGCCCCCTACCATATTCTTGATGGATTGGGACCATTTTATAGTGGTAGACAGTGTGGCGAGCGGAGAGACCGTTTATCTCCGAGACCCTTTGCAGGGACGCTGCACCCTGGACGTTGACACCTTCTTCAGATACACCGACGGATTAGCGCTAATCATTCATAAACCTTTATTAAACCCAAATCAAAAAGTACTATGAACCGTAAAAATGTTTTTTTGTCCTTATTAACATTGGGCTTCCTGTTGTCCTCTTTTGTAATCGAAAGAAACAACACCGAATCTGATCTACTTTTAACGGATGCTGAAATGCAATGTGCATCCGGACAAGGATGTGTAGAAGATTGTGCTCTCGCCGTTACCTACTGTGGCCTGAGTGTAGTAAAGTGGTGGTACGTGCCTCTTTGCGGTATCTACACTAGCAAGTGTGTGAATTGCGGTGGCGACCCCGGTGGTGGCTGTACACCTACCGTGGGTCCTGAGGATGTATGCGACGGCCAGACTACTACGGCCGGCGAATACGAGTGTGACTACTACGGTGGACAGGTGATCAACTACAACAACGGATGCCAAGGGGCTTCTATCTGTTGTATCGAAGATTACTACTAGGATTTCAGCCCCAGAGTCGGTGTGCACACCGGCTCTGGGCACCCTACCTACCCTCTCCAGCACGTCCTCATACTAGCGCTATCCTACTAAGCCACTTCCCGCTTTCTGGCAAACTGATACAAGTGGTCCATTTTCATCCGATCTGTCAGCCCATTGCAGTAATGCAAATTCCGGATCACGCCTTCTTCATCAATCAGGAATTCTGCAGGAATAGTACTGATGGACTCCCCCTCCTTCATGGGGTGCACGGGTAATTTATTAAGCTTCGCTTTGATGGCCTGCTGAATGAAAGAAGTCAAATGACTCTTTGCCGATTTGGCGCCGGAGGTTTCGATGCCATACGTATCGTACCACACCTTTTCAGGATCAGAAATAATGGGAATGGGATTGACCTCTTTGTGAAAGGTACTGGTAAGCAACAAGCGCTTCTTGGACTCGAAAAAGAAGATCATCTCCATATTGAGTTCGCGCAAGGCCTCGTGCTGTTTTTGCAACGCATGCACCCGCAGATTGCAAAAGGGGCAACCCGCATGCCGAAAGAAACCGAGAAAAACCCGTTTTCCTCTATAATCGCTCAGGGTGATGGTTCGGCCAAAAATATCTACTAACGAAAAATCGGGGGCCTGGACATTGATATCCAATGTAGCTCGGGACATTCAATTGGGATTGGTTAATAAATATTGGTAAAAACGAAAGCAAATCCTCTCGGACATGCTTACGAGATCAAACCCGGTTAGGGATAGATGAGACGGTTGATTTTATCGTTAAAAAAGAGCGGATCGCTAATTTTCAGGAGAAATGTCGGGTGCCTAACCATGCTCAGGCAGCCGTGACGGACATAAACGAGCAAACAAATTTTTGCTAACGAACGTTAGGTTGTATATATTTGACCAATGATTACTGCCAAAGCCAAGAAAGGAGAACGTAAGCGCGAGATTGCTGCGAAAGCTACTGAGCTTTTCCGCACCAAGGGGTATGCAGCTACCAGCATGCGTGATTTGGCTAAGGCCATGGAGATAGAGGCCGCTAGTCTCTACTCTCACATCAAAAGTAAGGAAGAATTGCTTCATGGCATCTGTTTTCGCATGGCAGATACCTTCTTTGCGGCTCAAAAAGAGGCGGCAAGCCCGGAGTTGAGCGCCACGGAGCAATTAGAAAATGCCATAGTAGCGCACGTAAAGGTGATTACCGATGACGTAGCTGCCTCAGCAGTGTTCTTCAATGAATGGCGGCACCTGAGCGCAGACCCTCTGGCAGAGTTCAAGAAACTACGCGACGAATACGAGGCCATCTTTCGGGCCATCTTGGCCGCTGGCATGCAGGAAAGTGAATTTCGCACCCAAAGCGTCAACTTCACCACCCTCACCCTGTTTTCGGCTATGAACGTGATATACACGTGGTACCAGCCGGAGGGCAGCAAAACCCCAGAAGAAATTGGACGGGAGATTTCCCGACTACTGATATACGGATTAAAGGACTAAATCGAAAACGACTATGTACGGAGGCGGAGGAAGTATAGACGCGAAGGCACCTATCGGATTGGAAAACGAAGATCCGGTAAAACTACAGGAGTTTGAAGACCGCATTGCTCGCGGCGAAAAGATAGAGCCTACGGACTGGATGCCTGCCCTATACCGCAAGCAGCTCATCCGTATGATAGAGCAGCACGCCCATAGCGAGATCATCGGGGCCTTGCCTGAGGGCACGTGGATTACCCGCGCGCCTGGTTTCAAGCGCAAATTGGCCTTGATGGCTAAGGTGCAGGACGAAGTGGGCCACGCACAGCTGCTATACTCAGCGGCCGAAACGCTGGGCAAGAGCCGAGAGGCCATGATTGATGATCTCATCAACGGCAAGTCTAAGTACTCCAACATCTTCAACTATCCTGCTTTCACTTGGGCTGACGCCAATGCCATATCCTGGTTGGTAGACGCCGGTGCCATCGTGAACCAGCTGGCCAATTCACGGGGTAGCTACGGGCCTTATTCACGGGCACTAGACCGTATCTGCAAAGAGGAGGCTTTCCACCTCAAATTTGGCCACCACTGCGTGATCCACATGGCATCGGGCACCAAAATTCAGCGCCAGATGATGCAGGAGGCCATTACCCGCTGGTGGACTCCCCTGATGCACTTCTTCGGCCCTCCTGATAAGATGAGTAAGCACACGGAGATTCTGGTTCGCTGGAAGGTAAAAATGGCTACCAACGACCAAAACCGTCAGCAGTTCTTGGATATGTATGTACCCAAGATTTGGGAATTGGGCTTGACTATTCCCGATCCTAATCTGCGTAAGAATAAAGAAACCGGGCAGTGGGAATACACTGAGCCCGACTGGGAAGAGTTTAAGCGCGTGATCAACGGTGATGGCCCGCTCAACGCTGAGCGGTTGGCCGTACGCCGCACCGCCGAAGCTCGCGGCCGTTGGGTACGCGAAGCCCTCAACTCGCCCAAGTCTGCGTACGTGACGCCCCTGGCGTAAAATCATTTCGTCTCCTACAGTACTAACTACATAGGGCCCGCATTTTGGCGGGCCCCG
>DMST01000415.1:59000-61389 GCA_003454975.1 Cytophagales bacterium
CCCGCTTGGGCATCACCGCCGATGGCGATGCCTCACAAAAGGCCGAACTAGACCAGCACGAGACCTTCGAAGTATTTTTGGTGCCAAAAGAAAACCGGCCGTACGAGCACGCAGGCATCGTACATGCCCCCAACATCGACATGGCTTTCCTGTTTGGCAAGGAGCAGTACAGCCGCCGGTTTACCTGCGAGGCCATGGCCGTAGCCGCTACCCGTTCGGTAAAAACCACCGAAATCAACGACAACAAGCAGAGCATCTACACCACCATCGGTGAGGCTGCTCCGGCTGCTGAAAGTGCAGATCGGTATGAGGTATTTCACCTATATCGCCGTGGTGCTCACGTGCTGCACCAAGGTTCGGTACCTGCTGCCGACTATCAAGATGCACTGCGCCAGGCCAAGTTGGTCTTTGGTGATGACAAGAAGCCAGTGCTTAGCATTTGGCTGGTGAAGTCTACGGACATGCAGTTTGTAGACGACGAGGACCGTGACCTTTGGAATACCCTCAGCGAAAAAGGGTACCGTGACTCCCTGGCCTACAAAGCCGGCGATAAGCTCACCAATTTCAAGAAAGAACTTGCCGAAAAATCGGCCTAAACCACCTACCCATGAATCAGGAAGCTGTAAAAGATTTGCTTTACAAAATGGCCGACGATCAGTTGATCCTCGGGCATCGTAACAGTGAGTGGACGGGCATGGGCCCCTTGCTGGAAGAGGACATTGCCTTCTCCAGCATGGCACAGGACAAGGTGGGCCACGCCCAGCAGTTCTACAACATCCTGCATACCATGGGTGAGCAGGACCCGGATACGGTGGCCTTTATGCGCAATGCCAATCAGTTTCACAACTGCCAGTTGGTAGAGTTGCCCAACGGGGAGTACGACTTCAGCCTGATCCGTCACTTCCTGTTCGACCATGCAGAGTACATCCGGTTCACTGCCCTGGCCAACTGCCCCATCAAGGACATAGCCAACCTGAGCAAGAAGCTGAAGAGCGAGGTGAAGTACCACGTCATGCACGCCGACACCTGGATCAAGCAGCTGGGCACCAGCACGGAAGAAGCCAAGGCCCGCATGCAAGCCAGCCTCAACGAGGCCCTTCCTTACGCCTTAGGCATTTTTGAGCCCAGTAAACACGAGCAACAGCTGATCGCTGACGGCATCTACCCGGGCGAAGCCGCCCTGCAAGCCGAATGGCAAGCTGTAGTTGAGAAAGTAATCGCAAAAACGGAGCTTACCCTGCCCGCTTGGGACAGCCTGGAGCCCGTATACGGGGGTCGCTATGGCACCCACACCGAGCACTTGCAACCGCTGGTTGAGGAGATGAGCGAGGTATTCCGCCTCGACCCTACTGCAGAATGGTAAAATAAATTAATCCGATTGGCCTGATTGACGATTGATTCGAATTAATCGTCAATCGGATGAATCGAATCATTGGAGGCCCTATGGAAGTACTAGAAAACGAAACGATACGGGTATGGCTAGAGGAAGTAAAGGATCCGGAGATTCCGGTGCTTTCTCTGAACGATCTGGGAGTGATTACCGGCATTGATCAAGACGGCGAGGGCAAGGTAACGGTAGACATGACGCCTACCTTTGCCGGATGTCCGGCCATCGATCACATGAAGAACGAGATCGGTGAGGTGCTGGAAAAAAACGGGGTATCCGACTACCACGTTCGCGTGTCCTTCGACACACAATGGAACAGCAATATGATCAGCGAGCGAGGGCGCAAAGCGCTTAAGGATTTTGGGCTGGCCCCTCCCCCCAAGCACAACCTGATTGTGGACCTGGACATCATAGAGCACGCCACTTGTCCCCACTGTGGAAGCAAGAACACGGAGATGAAAACTCCATTCGGCCCCACGCTCTGCCGTAGCATCCACTACTGCCATGATTGTCTGAATGCCTTCGAGCAGTTCAAGCCCCTTTAAAATACCTCCTTATCCAGAGAAGAATTCACTACACCTAACCCAACAACCTTCTCTATCCTTTGACGATTTCAAGAATATCATCCGTTTCGGCATTCAGGTAGTGCCGAATTCTCAGTAGATGATCTGTTAGCAGAGAGGAAATATTCAAGGTGGTCAAGCTGCCTGTTTTTAATTAAATGATTTTGGGAGGGCCCCCATAGAGGGTATTCAAGTCCACAAAATCAGTATCGAAGGCGACCATGGCAAAGTTATACTGCTTGGCGTATTGAAATATTTCCAGATCCGATACGTCGGTCAGTCCTAGAAGCCGAATATGCTGAGATTCGAAGTAGCTTTCGGGGAGTTTACGGAGAATTCTAGGAGAAATATTTGATAAAAAATCAGCCTCATGAAATGGAAACCAGCCGTTTCAGGCCTCCTGGCCTGGAACTCCCACCAGTACGAGCCTCCAGGCTCG
>DMST01000415.1:61468-61600 GCA_003454975.1 Cytophagales bacterium
TCAGCCGATGGAAGCGCCAAGCCAACCAAGCTGCCGCCACCGTGAGGCCCACTACCAGGCCCGCCCATACCCCTGTGGGGCCCAAGTCAAACACAAAGCCGAATACATAACCTGTGGGGATGGCCAGTAGCC
>DMST01000013.1:0-142 GCA_003454975.1 Cytophagales bacterium
CTGCTTATGAATGTACCGGGCTAGCTGGCGGCTCACACCGTCTACCTCGCCACCGTAGAAGCGGCGCAGCCTACGTTGACGTTCCGTCTCCGTGACGGGAGTGGGCTCACTGAAGATGCGGAACGTCCGGTTGTCAATCACC
>DMST01000013.1:176-5866 GCA_003454975.1 Cytophagales bacterium
TGTCAATCACCCCGTCTACGCCCTCAATGTTGCCAATCATATCGTTGTTCAGGATACCCACGATGTCCCACTCCTTCTCCTGGGCGTAGGCTGCCAAGCCTGCACCTCCAAAAAGACCTTGCTCTTCACCGGACAGGCCCACGTAGATGATGCTGGTGGGAAACTCGTACTGGGAGAGTACCCTGGCAGCTTCCATGGCCCCTGCCATGCCGCTGGCATTGTCATTGGCCCCAGGGGCATCGGTAGTGAAGTCCATGGCATTGCTAGCCCGGCTGTCTATATCTCCGCTCATGATCACGTAGCGGTCCGGGTACACGGTGCCGCGCTGAATGGCCACCACATTCACCACCCAGGCGTCGTGCGGTACCCGATCGTTGCCCTCTTTGGTTACGAGATCTTTTTGGTAGAACACCTCCAGGCAGCCGTTACAGTCGGCCGAAATTTTGTCAAACTCGGCTTTGATCCACCGGCGGGCAGCACCAATGCCCCGGGTGTCCGATACCGTGTCGGAGAAGGTGTTGCGGGTTCCAAAACCAGCCAGGGTGCGGATGTCGGCCTCGATTCGCTCAGCGGAAACGGCCTCAATGATATCGTACATCCGGCTATCCGTAGCAGCATCTTGTGCCCCTGCTGCTAGCGGAAGGGCCAGCAGAAAGGGGAGCATATAGCGTAGTATCATGGTTATTATAGTTCTGGTATACGCCTCCAAATTGGTAGGATTCGGTAGGCCGGACAAGCCACTTTATGGGAGTGGCAATGAGCAGAAGCGGGTAGATTAGTCTTCCTCACCTAGGTCGAATTCCTGAGTATGGGTAAGTTCCACAATTTCGTGAATGACCTGATCCAGATCCTGGCTAGCCTGCTGTAGTAGCCCCAGAAAACGATGTTGCTCCTCAGGGTCTTTCGTTTGTAGGGTTATATTAACAAGGCCCATCAGGGTAGCCAGGGGCCTGCGGATCTGATGAGATTGCGTGTTCGCAATCTGCTTCAATTGCCAATTCATTTGCCTAACCTGGGTGAGATCTACTACCACCCCTTCATAATGGGGAGGAGCCCCATCTTTGGGCACAATTTTCCGGGCTGTTTCCATAAAATGGATAGTCTCCCCTTGTTTGGATATGCCCGTGTTTTCAAATTGATTGACATACCCTTGTGTTTCCATCCTTTTTACAAACTCCTTCCGCTTCTCAGGATTGCTGTAGAATTTGGTAGCGTCATACTTACAAAACTCTTCCAGGGTGTTGTAGCCATACATCTTGTGAAAGCTTTCATTGGCCATTAATATCTCCCCTTGCATATTGCTTCGGTAGACACCAATCATCCCGTGGTCAAACATTTGCCGGTACAGGCGCTCGCTACTCCGCAGTTTATCCTCATTGTCCTTGTTTTGTAGGGCAATAGCTGCCATCCGGATAAAGGCCATCAACAGGTCTTGGTTTTGGAGCGATTTCCCCTTCTTGAAGATGAGCGCACAACCACCAAACACCCTTTCTCTCCGCGTAAAGCCTACCTGATAGATCTCGCCGAAGGCAAAAAGAGTTTCGGCCGTTTTACACACGGCTTTCGGTACCGTGCCCAGGGCAAGGGTATACAAGTTTTTTATCGGCGAAAGCTCTCCAGATTTGAGGAAGTCGAACGTAGACTCGTTAATTGGAATTTTGAAATGGGTAGGATTATTGCCAGTTCTTATAGCCAGGTCCATGAGTATTTTAGGTAAACCTACCAGACTCCGGGTAGTAGCCACCCGGAAGGAGTCGTGCGAATTGATGGCTACCATGGAAGCACCGGAAATTCTTTTTATTTCATGTGCTAGAAATTCATACAAATTTTCCTCCTCATGATCAAAGTCCAGGAGCCGCACTGCGGCCTCCTCTAAGAAAGACACCCCCACGGCCGAATCTGTATAAGGATGATGTTCAAGAAAGGTGGTTTCACTGGTATTGAAACTCATAGATAATGCCCTGAATAGAAAGTTACTTAGCTAGCGTACATCAGTTGAAATAATAAGGTAACAATTGGGTTTAGTTTGGGACACAGATATCGATGATCCATTGCAAATTGGCTATAAATAACCGGATAAGTTCCACGAGCAATATATCCAATTTCTATATTCTATGTTTCTCGTCTTAGAGGGTGTAAACTCCACGAGATTTGCCTGTCCTATGGGGTGTCAAATGAGGATTCGGCTTGTCGTTATAATATCCTCATGTGTTTGTCTCTGAATTGCATACAACCCTAGCCCGGGTAGAGTAATAGTAGAGAGGGGAAATTAGGACCTTCGGTGATATCTGTATTTTATTGGTTTTTGGTCCCTTCTGTGTTTCATGAAAGAAAGACTCTATTATCTGGATTGGCTTCGTCTGGGAGCATTTGCTATGCTTATGGTGTTTCACTGTACCCGTTTTTTTGACTTCTTTCCCTGGCACGTCAAGAATGACGTACAGAGCGAAGGGGTCACCCAGTTTTTTTTGTTCTCTACTGCTTGGCGCATGCCCTTGATCTTCTTTGTGTCTGGGGCAGGTACTTACTTCGCCATCCGTTCTCGGAAAAGTCAGTTGTTGCCTGATCGTGTCAAGCGTCTGCTGGTTCCTTACTTGTTTGGCATTCTAGTGCTTATTCCACCTCAGAAGTATCTGGAGTACCGTTTCTATGGTGGCGAATTGGATGCTTTCTGGACGTTTTTGCTTCAATACCCGAAGCAGTTATTCTCTGCTTCCTTGGGATGGAATTTCATTTGGTTTGGGCATCTGGGTTACCACATCTGGTACTTGCCTTATCTCTTCGTGCAAACATTGGTGTTATTGCCTGTTTTTCGCTGGATCAATACCTGGGCGGAGAATATACCAGTGAAAACTTCCGCATTCTGGTTGTCGGCTGTTACGTTGGTAGTGGTGAACGCAATTCTGCGGCCTGTTTTTCCGGAGTATCTCAACTGGGCCGACTTTTTCCATTTTCTCTTCTTTTTCCTGATGGGGTATGTTTTTGTGTTAGCCAGGAAGTCCATTCTGGAAGTGCTCAAAAAGAATATTGTTTGGGTACTGGGTATCGCGGTTTTGACTAGTTTACTCACCCATTATTTTGCGCTGTTTACTCCTTACATGATCAAGTGGATGGATACACCGGATGGCTCTTGGGATTACCTTGGTTTTGTTGTAATCCGTATTCTCAACGCCTTCACTTGGGTGGCCACGCTACTTTGGATGGCTCACCGATATCTCAATACTAATCCTTCTTGGCTGGCAAAGGCTAGCCAGGCTATTTTACCTGTTTACGTATTGCATCAGACTGCCATCTTGATCATTGGCTACCATGTAGTGCAATCGAGTTTTGCCCCTTGGGTTAAGTTTTTGGTGATACTGATGGGCACACTGATTTCAGTGGGCCTGGTTTATGCTGTCATTACTCGGATAGGTCCCTTGCGGTGGCTTTTTGGTATGAAACCTCCTTCGAATACGTAAGCGCTATTTTTTGCGCATTTCCTGAGTGAGGTTGACTACCTCATGAATCACCGAATCTAGCTGGTCTGCCGAAAGCTTCAATTGTTCCAGGTACTGATGCTTGAGTGTGGTGTCCTTTTCCTGCATCATCAATTCAATTAATCCCAAGATGGAGGCTACAGGTCCTCTTATTTTGTGCGATTGCACCTCAGCAATTTCCTCCATCTGGTGCAGCAGTTGCTTCTGCTGGGTGATATCGGTGATCACCCCCTCATAGTAGGCATCCCTCTCTTCCGTTGCCGGTACCTTCTTTGCTGATTCTAGTAGGTATATTTTCTCACCGGTCTGGGTGCGACCCGCCCACTCAAACTGGTCTATGGCTCCTGTTTGTTCTAATTTTTCACTCCAGTCTTTTCTACTAGCAGGGTCATAATGCAGATCGGCGGTCTTCAATCCTTCTACTCTGTTTGCCGTATCATACCCAAACATGCTGAAAAAGGCCTTATTAGCTAGTGAAATCTCCCCAGCTAGGTTACTCTGGTACATACCAAACATGGCGTTTTCAAACAGATCACGATAGTGTTGCTCGCTCTTTAAAAGTTTGTCCTCGGCATGTTTGTTTTGCAGTGCTATGGCAGCTTGCTGTATAAATGAGGCTGTTAATTCTCGGTTAAGAAAGGAATGTCCTTTCTTAAAAATTAAGACAGCTCCACCGCTTACTTTACCTTTTCGCTTAATGGCTACCTGATAGATTTCCCCAATCCTCATGAGCAATTCCAATGCATCACAAATCGCCTTGGGAATGGTTTTCAAACTAAGTTCGTATACCGAATTGAATGGAATGAATTCACCTGAGGAAAGGAATTCGTAGGTATCCTTGGGTAGTTGAGTTCTGGAGGTATGCGGATCAAAGCCTAGAATTTTAGTGACCTCTTCCAGCCGCTTTCCCAGTCCGGCTATGTACCGGCTTTTGGATATATAACCTGGCTCAATGGTGCTCACAATAACGAGGTAAGCCCCAGACATCTCCCTAATGGTATCTCCGATGTACCGGTATATGGCCTCGCCTTGCGTTTCCAGGTCCATTAACTGAACCGCTGTATCAGCCAGGGTTGTAAAGTTCGACATAAAAGACCCCTATGTGCGCATTCTTAAGTTCAATAAAAATGAACCAATTGCCAATCGTTTGACTGACTTTACCGACCAAAAAAGCTATTGGTACGGATACTTCTTGTAAGGTTATTCACCCGAAAGAAGGACCCATTATTCGGCTATTTTATCCATCCATTCCAGCAATTCGGGCACATCCACAATCGACCAGCTATGTGGGTGACGGGTCCCGTCGGCTCGGTAGCCTTTGCCGCTGGTAGCAACATACTCTACTTGGTGCCAGCCGTCCTCCTCAGCTAGGAACCGTTCCAGCTGATGGAGAGTCCCAGAGTTAGTTTCAGAAAGATCTTGCACTCCGCGTTCTGTTTGCCACCAGTTTAAGTCTGGCTCGGTATAGAGTCGCAAGGGGGTATGATTCAGTGCCGCTATGTTGGTGATGGTGCCAGAGGAATGGGTATAGGGTGAGGCTTCTTGGTAGTTGGGCAGGTCCTGAGAGGGATGACCTAACGCCTGGGCGAATAACTGCTTGAGGTACTGGCCTTCGTTTACCGCCACCTGGGCTACATTCCTTTCCACGGCCAGAGCAGAGTGCTCATATAACTGTTGCAGATCTATGGGAGAGTCTACCACAAAGACACCACGTGGCATAATAGGGTGCTCTTGCTCCAATAGATAATTGCTGAGAAGCAAAGCTACGTTGCCACCACTGGAATACCCGCCGATGAATACCTTGTCCATGGGTTGGCCTTCGTACGCCAGTAGGTTATGAGTGAGTTCGGCTAGCGTTGCCTGCTCCTCGGTATTTAGCCAGAGATGTCGGTTGAAGTTGAATAACAACACAGAAAAGCCAGCCTGGTTGGCAGCTTCTACTATGGGGAATTCCGACTGGGTGCTTGCTGCATTGTGGCCAAAGCCAGGGAAGAGGATGAGGACACCTTTGGCGGAGTGGGCTTTGTGCCATTGGTAGGCATCCGATGGGGTGGGGGGTGTTTGGCCCAGGGTGGGAGAGGACCACAGAAACAGGGCTAGTAGAGAGAGGGTGAGGATGTTTTTCATGGCCGCAAGTTGGGGAAGGATTGTTCCCGAGGCGACCGAGCTTCCACGAAAGGGAAAAATTTGGGTGGGCGAGGGCCTCCCGCTGGC
>DMST01000013.1:5922-9070 GCA_003454975.1 Cytophagales bacterium
TCCCGCTGGGATAAGGGAGGCCGACCCACCTGCTTAACGAAGGTGAATCGACCGCTTCAGTGTTTGTCCGTCTTCGTGGATGATTTGCATTACGTACATTCCCGAGCGCATATTCTCATAATGCAAGGTGATTTTGCTGTAGCCAAAACCCAAGTAGGAGTCTACCTCCTGACCCGTGAGGGTGAGCAATTTCACTTCCTGAATCGGCTCGGTAGACATTAGTTTAACCGGACCGGTAGAAGGGTTGGGGAATACCTTGATCTGAGCAGGGGCAATTTCAGGCGTTTCTTCACCACTTATTGTAGTGTTTACTTGTGGTCCTTCGGCCAAGGTTTCAGCATCCTGTGCATACAACTTACCGGTGAAACTCAAACCTATGATAGCAACCAGTAAACTTGCTTTCTGAATTTTAGCGTGAATATTTTGCATTTCTTTAATGTTGGTGATGTACTAGTAATACATGCATCCCTGCAAAATACCCTACCCCTGGTCGCAATTTTTTTTGTAAAACCCCGTTGGAGCCTCAAAATGGACGATATTTTTTTGGTGTGGGGGTGACGGTCGGTATTTTTCTTTGGTGTCGTGGGGATTTTTATCCAGCAACGGTGCTTATCTCTTTAGTTTGTCGGTGGTGATAAGGCCCAGCATCCTAGTGACTCCGGTCAAATGTTTTGGCGAAGCTTTTCTCATGCCGGACCTCTCACACATCTAATGCTCTCTAAAACCGGCTCAATATCTCCTCGCCGGCATCGCCCAATGTAGCGGCCAGTAGCTTCATGACTACCGCACGTCCTCCGTCTCCGTTGGTAAGGGCAATCATGCCCCGGCCAGATTCTGGCAATAGCACCATGAGCGCGTTCACCCCCTGGTCGCTCCCCGCACTCAGCAAGGCATACTCTCCATTGGGCAAATCGTTCATGCGTACCCAACCGTGGGTAAAGGTGAGGCCAGGGCGCGGACTCACCTGACTGCTGTAGAACTCCTTCTGGTTAGGCAACGAGCCCAATACACTTTCGCAAAAGTGTCCGAGATCAGCCAGCGTAGTGATCAGGTCATCGGCAGCGTTGGGTTCGGTTTTGGTGACCTCGTACGCTTGCCCAGTAGCATCGAATTCTCCTGCGTATTGGTTGGTGGCAAGGTTCGGTTGCCAACTCAGGTAGGTGCGCTCCATAGATAGGGGGGCGAAAACATACCGCTGCGCCAGCGTGCGAAAATCCTGTTGGTATTTTACTTCCAGCGCCCTGCGTAGGTATTCGTAGCCCTCGCCGGAATATCCGAATTGGGTACCCGGGGCAAACTGGAAGCGGAGCTGACCACCCTCTTCCATCCATCGCCAGTTGGCAAAGCCACCCTGGTGAGTAAGTAATAGATGAGGAGTGAGCATTTGATGCCGGTCATCTTCAGCCACATCAGGATCGATCCAGTACCGGTGCAGGGGTTCGTCCAATGGCTGCTCCTCCACTAATATTAACTGCAGGGTAAGGTACGCGGTTAGGCTTTTGGTAAGTGAGGCGGTATTGAAAAGGGTATGCTGACCAATGGCCTGGCCTTCTTGGCCGGTACCTAGATAAAAGGTGCCCGCTAGTTTGTTGTTTTCAAAGAGCCCGAACGCCAAACCAGGCACTTGATGTTCTTTTAACAAAGTGGCTAACCCTACCGAGTCAGGGAAGCTTGTGGGACTCGTTTGTGACCATAGTGTAGTAGAGAGTAAGCAGAATAAGGATCCAATGATGTTGTTTTTCATTTTGTTTTGCATTTACCCTATTGGATGAACAATCCTCTTCTGTCGTTACAGCATTTTGATCAACCAGTGGAGAGGTTTGCTCAATGATCGGCGTTTATTGTCTCCTATTTCTGTCCCTCTGATAACCATTAACAACATCAAGTAAGCTTTCACTCATAGCTTTTTTGCATAAATACTAAGGCTTTGATAGTTAGGGGTTTGATGTTCTTGCTGGGGTTTTGAAGTAGTTTTTTGTATTGAATTTGATGAATGGTTGATTGGCTTTTTACGAGCAACTTTTGAGGATTTGGTGAGTCTTAAAGTCAAACAACAAAAACTCATGAATTCTATGAAAACACTTTATTCCGTAGCACTCGCCGCCATGGTAGTATTGGCCGCTTGTCAACCCGAAACGGTAGAGCCTTCTCTTACTCTTATTGAAGGAGAGGTGGATTACACCTTGTCCCAAGCTGAAGTAGACGAACTGTTAATTGCCGACTTTGGACATGCCGACTTTGATTTGGCTGAGACCATGGAGTACCTGAGTGATTACTATGCCGGTTTGGCAGAACAGGACCGGATCTCTGCTCAAGGTCGAGCCGAATCGGATCAGTATGTGGCGGTAGCTCAGGTGTTTGATGGTACTACCTACTACACGGACGTAGACACAGGTACGCCGTCTCAGTCGGTACGGGCTCGCACCGTATTCTCACAAGGCACTTTTTATGCCTTCGTAGGAGCCAACGCCAATGTGTACTTCAACGGTAGCAATGTGGATGGTGAGATCGACAACGCATCGCCTCTCAACTGTGGTAGCGACGATGTTCGGGTGATCTCGGATGCCCGCTATTTCCCCCAGAGCCCATTAGGCAGTCCTGCGGGTACCTCTGCCTACGTGATCATTGGTTGTGATGACTAAGCTCTTCTAACACCCAAGGAAGCATTCAACCCGGTCGGCATTGCTGGCCGGGTGTTTATGGCTTGTAGGCGCTATACCTTAAGGCCCTAATGTAGATTGGAGGATAAAGAGGCCTGGTCAACCCTTAAAATAGGTAGGGTCTATGTCACTTTGCGGGCAGATTTGCTGGATTCCCCTCCGATCTTTCAGATCTTATTTGGAACGAAACAATTAACCCCAACCTGATCGGTTGGGGCTATGATATCCTAGGCCTGCCAGGCCAAGGTAAGCGCGGTATCTACTTTACAAAACCCCCTTGGTACTGGGCAAGCTTTGGTCCTTTAGGTCTCGCTTTACGGCCATTTTGATGGCTTTGGCGAAGGCCTTGAAGATGGCCTCGATCTTATGGTGCTCGTTGTCACCTTCCACCTTTACGTTGAGGTTGCAAAGGGCTGCATCAGAGAAGCTTTTGAAGAAGTGCATGAACATTTCGGTGGGCATATCGCCTACTTTCTCGCGGCGGAACT
>DMST01000013.1:9123-9256 GCA_003454975.1 Cytophagales bacterium
ACACACCAGCCAGGGGCGGCCACTGAAGTCGATGGCTACCTGAGCCAGGGCCTCGTCCATGGGCAGTAGGAAACCGTAGCGGTTGATGCCCATCTTGTCACCGATGGCTTGGCGGAATGCCTCGCCTACCGCC
>DMST01000013.1:9317-11806 GCA_003454975.1 Cytophagales bacterium
CGCCTACCGCCAGGGCCGTATCCTCGATGGTATGGTGCTCGTCGATGTGCAAGTCGCCCTTCACATGAATGGTCAGGTCGCTGCCACTGTGCTTACCCAGTTGGTCCAGCATGTGGTCGAAGAAGCCCAGACCCGTCTGATTATCACAGCGGCCCTGACCGTCTAGGTTGAGCTGCACCAGAATGTCGGTTTCCTTGGTAGTACGGCGAACTTCGGCGGTGCGCGGTGGTAGCTTCAGAAACTCATATATGGCATCCCAGTCGGTAGTGCTCAGGGCTGCGTCCTCGTGGCTTTCCTCAGAAATGTAGATGCCTTGGGCACCCAGATTTTTAGCCAGCTCCAGGTCCGTAGCCCGGTCGCCGAGCACATAGCTGTTCGCCAGATCGTATCCCTCGCTGAAATATTCCTTGAGCAGTCCGATGCCCGGCTTGCGGGTATCGGCATTCTCATGCGGGAAGGTGCGGTCAATGTGCTGCGCAGCAAACACCACGCCCTCGCCTTCCAGGGTCTTTAGCATCTTATTGTGGGCCGGCCAGAAGGTGTCTTCGGGAAACGAGTCCGTGCCCAAACCGTCCTGGTTGGTTACCATGACCAACTCATAATCCGTCTCCTCGGCCAAGCGGCGCAGATTACTCAGTGCCTTCGGTAAAAATTCTAGTTTTTCCAGGCTATCTACCTGATAGTCAGTGGGTGGTTCTACGATGATGGTGCCATCGCGGTCAATAAAAAGTACTTTCTTCAAGGGGAATTCTAAATGTTGAATGCTAAATGTTAAATGAAAAAACCATTCAACATCCAACATTCATAATTCAACATTACTTAGATGGAGATGGCGCTGGGCTCGAAAGCCTTGAGGGCTTTGAGGAGCTTTTTGTTTTCCTCGGAAGTACCTACCGTGATACGCAGGCAATCCAATACCAAGGCCACCTGGCTGCGGTCGCGTACAATGATACCTTCACCCACCAGGTATTCGTACCTCTTGCGGGCCTCGGGCACCTTGATGAGAATGAAGTTGGCGTCACTGTTGTATACCTTCTCTACCAGCTCCATCTCCTTCAACTTGGTGCCCAACCAGGCGCGCTCCTTCAGGATTTCCTTCACGATGGTTTCCTTCCGGTTCAGGCGTTTCACACCTTCCAAGGCCTCTTGTTGGGTGAGCCCGCTGATATTGTAGGGTGGCTTGATTCGATTCAGAACCTGTACAATCTCTTGACTGGCGAACGCCATACCTAGCCGGATGGCGGCCATGCCCCAGGCTTTGCTGAAGGTCTGCAGTACGATCAGGTTAGGGAACTCATTTAACCGATCTACAAAGCTACGCTGCGGTGAGAAGTCGCTGTAGGCTTCGTCCAATACCACCAACCCATTGAAATGCTTCAGAATACCCTCAATGCTCTGGCGACGCATGGCGTTGCCGGTAGGGTTGTTGGGCGAGCATATGAAGATCATCTTGGTTTGCTCGGTGATGGCTTCCAGCACTCCGTCCACATCAATCCGGAAGTCCTCCGGGATCAGGGGCACCTCCTTGATGCGCACATCGTTGAGGTCGGCCGATACCCGGTACATCCCGTAGGTAGGAGGCAAAATGATTACCTCGTCCTGCCCAGGATTACAAAATGCCCGGTACAGTAGGTCGATGGCCTCGTCCGAACCGTTGCCCAGGAATATCTGCTCCGGTACTACCCGGCGGATGGGCGCAATTAGCTCCTTGAGCTCCCGCTGTAGCGGATCGGGGTAGCGGTTGATGTCCGCCCCGGTTACCGACCCAAAGGGGTTCTCGTTGGCATCTAAAAAGATAGATGCAGAGCCCGAGAATTCGTCTCGGGCCGAGCTGTAAGGTTTGAGTGTGCGGATGTGCGGCCGCAGCAAAGCGTTGAGGTCAAACATGGTTATTTATGCGAGTGATTGTAGTCGTACAGAGACTGCGTTTTTGTGCGCCATGAGCTCTTCTGCCTCGGCCATTACTTCCACCGAAGGCCCCAAATTGCGGAGACCTTGCTCGCTCAGGCGCTGGTACGTAATCTTCTTCACAAAGCTATCTAAACTTACGCCACTATACATCTTAGCGAAACCGTTTGTGGGAAGGGTATGGTTGGTTCCACTGGCATAATCACCGGCTGACTCCGGGGTATAGTGTCCTAAAAAGATGGATCCGGCATTGACGATTTTTTCAGACATGGCATCCGCTTCTTCCGTAGCCAAGATCAAGTGCTCAGCGCCGTAGTCATTGAGTAAGTGAATGGCCTGGGGGATATCCTTTACCAAAAAGGCCACACTGTTGTCTAGTGACCCCTGGGCCATTTCCTTGCGGGGCAGGGTTTCCAGTTGCGTTTCCAGGGCCTTAGTTACACCTTCCAACAACGGTTCGTGGTTGGTCACCAGTACCACTTGACTGTCGTAGCCGTGTTCGGCCTGGCTTAGCAGGTCGGCAGCCACAAACTCGGGGTTGGCCGTAGCGTCGGCAAATACAGCCACCTCACTAGGTCCGG
>DMST01000013.1:11881-17755 GCA_003454975.1 Cytophagales bacterium
GCCGGCATATCAATGGCCGTACCCTGTTGGCTTACCAGCATCTTGGCAGCCGTAACGTACTGGTTGCCGGGCCCAAAGATTTTATAGACCTGGGGTACGCTTTCGGTTCCGTAGGCCATGGCGGCAATGGCTTGTGCGCCACCCACTTTCACTACCCTGTCGATGCCAATGAGCTTGGCCGTGAACAAAATCACCGGGTTGACCTCACCTTTTTCGTTGCTGGGAGTACACAATACTATTTCCTTGCAGCCCGCAATTTGGGCGGGTATGCCCAGCATTAGTACCGTGCTAAACAGGGGAGCGGTGCCGCCTGGAATGTATAGCCCCACCTTTTCGATGGCTACGCTGCGGCGGCGACAGATCACACCAGGCATGGTTTCTACGGTGAGCTCTTGCTGGGTCTGCGCCCGGTGAAAAGCCTCAATATTGGCCTTGGCCGTGGTGATAGCTTGTTTCAAATCCAGCGGTACCTGAGCATCGGCCTCCAGAAACTCCCGGTTGGTGACCCGCAACTCTGTGAGTTCCGCATGATCAAACTCTGCCGCATACTCTCGTAAGGCCTTGTCTCCTTTGCGCGCTACTTTTTTCAAGATCGGTTTTACCACCTTCTTGATTTCCTTCATCTCCTGAACGGGCCGCTGAAGGTGGGGACCCCACTCAGCGGCCGTCGGCCATTTCACGATTTTCATACGATCATTTTTTCTATCGGCACTACCAAAATCCCTTCAGCACCGGCGGCACCTAGCTTATCAATCACCACCCAAAAGTCGTCTTCCTGAATCACGGAGTGTACAGAACTCCAGCCCTCTTGCGCCAAAGGCAATACCGTAGGGCTACGCATCCCGGGTAGCAGGCCGATGATTTCGTCCAGCTTCTCGTTGGGTGCATTCAGTAGGATGTACTTGTTGTTGTTGGCGGTCGTTACGGCTTTCATCCGAAACAACAGCTGATCAACGATTGCCTGCTTGGCATCGTCCAGCTTTTGGGGGCCTATCAGTACGGCTTCGGATTTGAAGATGCTCTCCACTTCCTGCAAGCCATTCATCAGCAGGGTACTTCCTGAGCTTACCAGGTCGCAGATGCCATCTGCCAGGCCAATGCTAGGTGCAATCTCTACCGAGCCGCTGATTTCCTGTATTTCGGCGGTTACGCCATTCTCCTTCAGGTAGGTACCCAATATGTGTGGGTATGAAGTAGCAATGCTTTTGCCCTCAAAATCTTTCACTCCGTTGTATTCGGTGCCGCGAGGAAGCGCCAGCGAGAGGCGGCATTTGCTAAAGCCCAACTTGCGGATGACCGATACATCTTTGTTTTGTTCGGCCATCTCGTTCTCGCCCACAATACCCAAGTCGGCTACGCCGTCTTCTACATATCCGGGAATATCGTCGTCGCGCAGGAAGAGAAATTCCATAGGGAAATTGGTGGCCTCCGCTTTCAGGCGGCCCTTGCGGGCATCGGAGAATTTGATGCCGCATTCTTTAAACAGTGCAATTGAGTCGTCGCTCAGACGGCCTTTCTTTTGAATGGCCACACGTAGGATGGTATTCATACCAAGGTGTAATCTTGAAAATGGTGTAAAGGTTTAGGTTGCTCGGGGAGCAGGGGGGAAGCGAAGTCCCCCAGAATTGGGGCAATATGGTAGTGTTCATTCCTCAGACGAGGAATGGTGGAAGTGGTAGTGAGCATGACGCAGGCCGGTGATTACCGCCATAGTGATCATAGGACTTCCTTGAGTTGCGCTGCAAAAATAGTCAGGACTGGGAATAATGCAAGGTTGCTTACCAGACAGAATAAGTATGTGAAGTTTTATTAATACTGGCCTGCTTGCTGTCGCCGGCATTCCTCCTGGCCTGCGGACTAGTAATCATGGGTGGTGGAAGACTGTAGCTGCCCGCAGGTAACTAGTAGTAGCATGGATTGAGGATTGGAAAGTTATGGGTTGGTTACAGGCAAAAACCTTTGGGGCTTTAGGGTGCAATTTTTTGGGTTAACAAATAAGGAAGTAGGTGACTGATATATCGGGCCTCCGGTCTTTAATATTTCTTAATGTTATTTCCTGATTTTTGTAGGGACTACCATTACTTTCGCAAACACTCAATCTTAACTACGTCTTTATGGCTCAGCTTGATTTTTCTCGCCAATTCTACCAACTCATCAACATGGCTGAAGAGCTACTCAATACCCCCATCATTGGCCATAATACCTTCTCTGATGATTTGGCTAAATTTCAGTCGTTTTACAACGAGATCTTGCCCCTTATGAAGGAGTCTTTGGGAAAGGACAATCCTTTAGTTCAAGAAAAATTAGACTCCTTACCTGTCATTTCTCAAGATTCGGTAGTGGCTACGGTGGCTAAACAAGGACTTGCCTTGGTCTTGTATGTGGTAGTGTTTCCTTTGTTTATAGTGTATTCCATCAGCCGAATTATGGCGATTCAACGAAGTAAGGATCAGGTGAGAGAGATACGAGATACGCTTAATTCCTTGGAGTTTCTCACTAGGGATAGGGGGTGATTCGAAAGTCCAGCTCCATCTTAGGATTTTGCTGAAAATCGATACTTGCTGCCCTCCTACATCACTCTAGCGTAGAAATGTAGGCTGTTAGGGCTTGATTGTTGTCGCTTAGCAGCAATAGGTTGTAATGGCTCACAGGGGTGCCCTTTACCGCCGCACTCAGGTCGTGATGCCAGCGCTCCTCACCCGTGTTAGGATTCAGGGCGTGCAGCCGATACTGGTACCGGCCCCGACCGTCCAGAAATGCCGAACCCATAAGTAGGAAGTTGTTGATGATGACACTTTCGCCGCAAAGAATGCTTCGTCCTTGGTAGGCAGAGAAGTTGCGTTGCCAAAGCTCTTTTCCGGAATGGGCATGTACGGCATAGGCAATACCATTGCCATGGGCCATTACATACACGGCAGAGTCGGTAACGGTGGGGGAGGAGAGGGTGTTTGCGGATAGATTATACTGCCACTTTTCCTGGCCCGTGGCGGTATCTACGGCAAACAAATAACCGTCGTCGGAAACCACGTATACATTCCCGTGGGCTATTACGGGCACACCCTGAATGGAGCCTTTGGCTTCAAATTGCCATTTGAGGGCGCCGGATTTGGTATCCAGTGCGTACAGGTAACCTTCCGTGCCTACAAACTCCTGACAGCCTACGTAAACTGTATTACCCGCGACCGTAGGGCTGCTGTTGCCACCCCAATGCGTCAGAAAGCTCCATACCCTTTCGCCCGTTTGTGCATCTAGCGCGTAGAACAAACTATCCTGCGAAAGGAAGAAAATCCGGCCATCCGCTACGGTAGGGCTTGAAAGGATGGGACCGCCGGTGGGGTACGTCCATCGTTGTTTTCCAGTAGAGGCATTGTAGGCGTATAGCGTGCCGTTGCGCCCTCCCACAAATAAAGAACCTTCGGCAACGGTGGGGTGAGAGACGGCACCCCTGCGTTTTTCCGGATCGTACATGTGGGCCCGCCACTGTCCTTCACCACTCCAGTAGTCTAAGGCCAGTAGGTAGCCTCCCGAAACGTAGTAGGCATTCTCCTCATCTAGTACGGCATTGGAAATAGCCCCCATGCGTTGCTCATCGTCGAACTCCCAGAGGGTAGCTCCCAGGTTTTCCAACCGTGCTCGCGGATCTTCATGTAGCTTCCCGACGCCTGTCCGGTGTGGTCCCCGGTATTGTGTCCAGACCTGTGCCGGTGCCATTGAGGCCCAGAGAATGCAGGCAAGGAGGAGCAAAAGTGTTCTCATGAGGGCAAAGCTAAGCTCAAATTGTAATCAATGGGTTCTTTTTACCAATGCCCTTGCCATACTGATACGGAGGTGCTCGCTTGGGGCCACGGGCTTTCCTTGGATGGGAGGCGTGTTTCCTGGAAGCTACTTCATTCGTTATCCATACCACCAAATTGTGCAGTTGAGTATCTACTTTTGTGTGGTATTAGGAAACCAAGATGAAAGAAATTAGACTGGTGAAGCCAGGCCAGAACGGCCATATTACCAATGAACACGGTCTACCAGAAAAACCACCGGAAGGTTGGGCGTTTCTACCTGCTGGAGATGCTGCCGTTACGCGAAAAGTAACCGCCCAGGGACCCATCTGGCGAGTACAAGTGAAAAAGGGAAGGCGCATGCAGTCCTTGGGTATTTGGGCTCCGATCCCTCATATAGTGTCTGCGAAAGAAGCGGTGGAAAGCATGCGTGCTGACCCGGGCTACGAAAAAAAGAAGGCTCAGGCGGCCCAATACCGCGCGAAGAAGCAAGAAGAGTATTCAGCTTCCTTTGAAGAGGAAGTAGCAAGGTTCTTGGGTTTTCACCCAAAACATAAACACCTGGAAAGTAAGTTGGCTCGCTTAGTTACCGATCATGCCATCCCGGTAGGTAGCGGTACGGTGGCCCGTACCCAAATGATCCCTGTAGAGGAGAGGGCTGAAAAAGCAGTCATTGCCTGGATGCGCCACAAAACTACGGGTTACGATGATATGAAAATAGCCAGAATAAAAGGGGAAAGGCGCGCTGTGAGAAGGCAATTGGCGGCTACCTCAAGACGGCTTTTGGATCGATATAGAAAGGGGGAAGCCATCCCTCCCGATTGTCCCTTACGTAAGGCACTGTCATCTAGTTAAGGGTTTTGATCCTTGGGATTTGCTAATGGGAACTTACCTCCCATTTCTTGGGAGGTAACACCAGTGGTTGTATCACAAGGTGCAAAACAGAAAAATGGGGGCTTGAATCTTCGGTGGAGGTTTAAATCCGTCCCTTCATTGGAGGAAAAGGGTGTTAAGCTGGAAATGATTCCGATCGTCTATTGATCAAAGGTACTCCCGCATTAGTGACTAGCAAGTATGAAAAAGTGGTTTCGCTAGCGTGATTCTAATCTACGCCCGTCGGTCTTTCGGGCAGTCTCTTCTAAGAGCCGCTCCGAAGGGCTTGAGCAGGCCGCTCACACAGATAATGGTCCGAGCCTACGCGGCGCGGCGTGACGCTCGAACCAATTCCTTGGAGTTCATCTAAGTTACCTATTTCCCCATGACCTCTTCAAGAGGCTTGTACCGATCCAGGATTAGCTGCACGGGGCTGTCGTCTCCGGTGAGCTCCCAATGACCCAAGCTGATGGGGATGTTGCCGATGGCATTGAGGCCATCGAAGTAGTTGGCCAGGGCGAAAGGCTCACCGCTGAGCTCTACCTGCCGGGCATACTCTGCCAGAGCTTGTTCCATGAGGTACTTGCCCGTGATGTAGCTGGTGCCGTAGCCAGGCTGGCGCAGGTAGAGGTGCTGCTCGAATATGAGCAGCTCGGGCTCGGTTTTCATCCAGCCGCGCGGGGTATAATCCGAGTGGATACCCCCTGCCTCGGTCATGGTCATCTGGTTGGCGTGGGCATAGAGTGAGCCTAGACCGCGTGCTGCCCGTTGTGCAATCATGATGTAAACAATCTCGCGCGAGCGGGGCTGGTCGTCATACAGGCCGGCCTGCATAAACATCTCCTCTACGGCCGTGGCCATGCCTTCGTTGCGCGAATCGAAGATATTGTATAGAAGTGGCAGCCGTCGAATCTCGCTAGGATTGGGCTCGGTATCCATCCGGGCTAGCTCGAACCAGTGGTAGAAGTGGCAGTATAGCGGGCGTTGGTCGTAGTGGGCGGTGATCCAGAAGAAGTTGCGTGTTTCTTTGGGCACGAAGGCCCCCAAGTGTGCCCGCAGTGCAGGGTGGAAGTATCTTCTCACCGTCACGATGTCCTCTTCCTCCAAAAAACGCATAAGGCTGGCGGCTGATCGCTCCGCCATGGCATCGTATTCTTCGGGGCTGTTGGCTGCTACCATGGGCGGCAAGTTCCGGTTGCGGTGCTCCTCTAGCTTCAGCGAAGCCCAG
>DMST01000013.1:17832-18119 GCA_003454975.1 Cytophagales bacterium
AGTGAGGGGCACTAGATGCACGTTGTGCAGGTACCAGGTGTAGAGTTCTTCGCTAATGCCTGAGGCCCCGGTTTTGCTTTCGGACTTGGCCTCCAACCAGGTAGCCAGGGCATCGGTGGAGGAAATGGCGGCCTCTATGGCAGCCATCATTTCGTCGTCTTCGGCCACGCCAGCCAGCTCTTTCATGCCAGCGAGTACCTCGCTCTGTTCGTGAACATCCCGGATTCCGGCTACCCACAAGTCGCGGGCGTTGCCAGTCAGGTTTTGCTGAGCTTGTGCATTAAGTG
>DMST01000013.1:18183-24862 GCA_003454975.1 Cytophagales bacterium
GCCAAGTCAGCCAGCAGCCGCTCGCGGTCCTCACCCGATACCGGAAATACGTAAGTCCACAACTCAGTAGTGGCGTGGTGAGTAGGGCCTTCGTGGGCAGGTACATCACTGCGGTAGGTCCATACGGACTTGTAAAAGGCTGGGTCCCGAACCCAGGGCTTCAGCACCTGATGGTTGAAGGCGTAGCCGTTCATCTCGGCCCAGGTGATCAAATAATCAACGCGTTGGGGTATCGTCCATCCAGTAGTATCGAAAGCATGCAGCCGGGCTTGTAATTGCTGAAACTCCGGCCAACGGGCCTCGAAGGTTGGCGCGGAATAGTCGGGCGCACCATCCTTCTCCGGCGGCACCTCAAACTGCCGCCATTCGGCGAAGAGGGTTTCCAGCTCCGCATAAGTTTTGGCGGAGGGTACTTGTGAAGTTTCGGTGGTAGTGTCGGTTTCGCAGCTTACTAATGCTATGAAGAGCAGAATAGGTAGGTATAGGTTTCTTTTCATGGTGAAGGCAAGATAACATCTAAGGGCAGCCACACAATCAAAATACACCAAGCCTATAGGGATTTAGTGTAGGTGGCCGAACAATTCCATCGTAATAATTGTATCATTGTGATAGAAAAATTCTCTACTTCTGGTCAGTAAAAAGGCGTTATGAAATTCTTCAACCTATTTCTTTCCCGATCAGCCCTTCTGGTATTAGTATGCCTCTTGCTATTCGGTGTTCCGGCCCAATCTCAGGTCACCTTTTTAGAGCATTATCCTGAAACAGATATCGTCGAAAGGGTTGTAAGCATAGAATTCTATGAAGGTAAATTATACGTATTGAGTCAACAGGATGCGGAATACATTGATGGCTTCCTGTATCGAATGAACACGGATGGTAGTGAACGAGAGATACTGCATGTATTTGGAGCCGAGGTACGGTACCCAAGGCATTTTAAGCTACATAAGGGAATTCTTTACGGAAGCGCTGAAGGGACGGTTTCCCGGCTCTCTGCATTTTTTCAATATCACATTGAAGAGGACAAGTTTGAAGTAATTACCGATTTGCCACGGTGGCAATCCTGGACTTCCCTGGTTGGGCACATCACCGATTCCCTCATTTGGGGTTTGTCAGATTATAGTTTGGAAGACGAAGGGTCCTTGTTTACGCTGTCTTTGGATAAGAAGGAATTTGAAAAAGTTTACAACCAAACTGGTTTAGACAGGGGGCAGGATCCCGTTGCCATGCTTCATTTGGATAGCCTATTCTTGGTGGCTTTCTATAGAGGTGGCGGAATACCTCTGCCCGATGAAGAGGGGGTTTTTGCTGGTACCGGCTGTATCGCTCGTATGAATCCTGATGGTTCTGATTATCAGGTAATTTTACAAGGTGCTCCCGGGTTTGGGGCACATCCACTCGATTTGTTCTACCAAGAGGGAAAGATATACACCGTTTTTTATGATAAGGGTAGAGCGGGGCCTGGGCATATCGTAAGATTCAATCTTGATGGCTCAGAGGTGGTTTCGCTAGGCACAACACAGCAATTGGCCGTCAGTGGTTTTAAACCAGTAGGAAATAATTTGTACGGGGTGAGTAGGAACAGCCTGTACCGGGTAGACTTAGCTGCTGATACGGCCCTGGATGTATTCACCTTTGGAGGGTTTCCAGGTGATGTTGCTGACGTGTTTTTGGTAGATGCTTTCTGTGCAGTGTCTGACCGTGAATTTTATTTCTCGGCGAGTAAGGGAGGGGATTACGATAAAGGTGGCTTTTTCAAGATCATCGTTAATACACCGCCTTCTGTATGGGGAAACCCTGGTCATTTGGTGTATTGGGATGGTTTTGAACAGGATGCGGTAGATTTGACTCCCTACTTTACTGATGATGACCTGGATGAACTGGTGTATGAAGCTATCCCTGATAAAGCAGGTATAATCTCTTTTAGATATGCTGGCGATACCCTCCTTTTGCAAGAAGAAGGTCTTGGTCAGACTTGGGTAACAGTAAAGGCTACAGACCCATTTGGGGCATCAAATCAGATGCGATTTAAAGTGACCGTAACGGACGGAAAAACGGGGTTTGAAGAACCGGAACCTTTCTTATCCGTTTATCCCAATCCTGCCAAAAAGCAGGTATTTCTGGAGCTAGAGCTATTGTCGAGCTTTAGCTCTTTTAGCCTTTTCGATTCCAGAGGTCAAAAGCAGTTCACAGGGGAAATTCGCTCCCATCGCACTCAAGTGGATCTTTCCCGGTTTACTCCGGGCTTATACCTCTTGGAAGTGAAGGGAGATCAGGTGGTTCACCGAACCCTCATCATTGAATAACTTAATTATCAGCTAATTATGAAAGAAAGAGGAACTATCTGTCGGGTGCTGTTTGGCGTACTTCTCTGTTGCCTGATGGGCTCTGCCTATGCCCAGGGACAAATTAATGTTATTGAAGAGTTCGAAGAAGATGCCAATGCGAATGTGGTAGTAGACATGGCCTATTTTCAAGGGGAATTGTATGTGCTAAACAATAAATATGGCCTAGAAAAGCCATCTGTTTTGTACAAGATGGATTTGGATGGTAATAATCGGGTTGTGTTGCATGAATTCACGGATGAAGATGGGAGTCCTAGGCAAATGATCTTGAGAGATGGCATTTTACACGGGGTATTAAATCCCTCCTCCATAAACTTTTCAGCACAGTATTTTCGGTATACTATTGCCACTCAGGAATTAGAGTGGGTGCGGAATTTTGTATCTGCAGAGGGCAAGGAGCTGGAGCTCCAGATAATTACGGATTCCTTGATTTGGGGCACGTTTGCTTCTTCTACTGAAGACAATGGATCCGTATTCAGGATGGACTGGATGGGTAATGAATTTCAAAAAGTGTATAACGATACTACCTACTCTTTAGGGCAGAATCCTGAATCAGTGATTCGAGTAGGAGATAGGCTATACATCAGCTTTTTAAATGGTGGGATCACTACCCATGATGGTACCAATCTGGTCGATAAAGGGGTAGTTGCTAGTGTAGATTTAGAAGGTAATGATTATCAAGTATTGTTTAATGCTACAGACTCGGCATACACTAGGCCCTATGATCTTCATTACCATCAAGGCTATGTTTACGTACTGTTTAGGAATGCGGAGCCATTTAATAAGGGCCAAATTTTTCGGTCAAAGATAGACGGATCGGATAAGCAGCGTGTAGGCTCTCTCAGCAACTATGCCCTGCGTGGCATTCAGACCTACGGTCAATCGCTCTTTTGTGTCTCCTTAACTGGCCTACTTAAAGTCAATTTAGAGACTGGATTAGGTAATCAACTCTTCTGGTTTAGTCAGGATTCGATCAGTGGACGTGAACCAACCGGTTTAGTGGCGATTGACGAACGTTCTGTGGCAGTAGCTACTCGAGAGGAAGGTGCATTTGGTAAGGGTAATATTTTCAGATACGTGGAAAATTTGCCTCCCTATGTTCGGTTGGCCTTGCAAGATTTGGTATTGGAAGAAGGTTTCAGCGATACTACGGTGAGCCTTAGCGCAACTTTTCAGGATCCGAATGAGGACTCTCTAACGATTAGCCTCGCCAATTCTGATGAGACCGTGGCTCGTCTTACGTTACAAGATAGCGTTGTTTTGGTGGAGGAAGGCACTTTAGGGACTACTCTGGTTGAACTGATGGCCACCGATAGATTTGGGGCTTCGGTGACTACAACTTTCAGTATTACCATAAACGAAAAGGCGGAGGAGAGTAACGACGAAGACGATGGTGGTGATCAGATCACCTCATTAGAAGAAGGGCAGTTGAATTTTGCAGTTTTCCCCAATCCGGCCCGTCACACGCTTACCATAGAGGTAACCGACACTCACTTATATCGCCAATGGTCTATTTTCGATGTACGTGGGAACCGAATGCTTCGGGGAGATATATCAGCCAAAGAGACTATGGTGGATATTAGTTTCCTCTACTCGGGCATGTACTTTATTCTGATTGAAGGACCCCAGGTGCATCGGCAGATGCTGCAGGTTCAATAAGGGCAGTTGCGATAGAATTTGAAAAAAAAAGAAAGCCCCAGGCCATAGACCCGGGGCTTGTGTATGCTTGATGAGCCGCTATCAGGGCAACAGCATCATGCCACAGTCGCCGTTGTCAAAGTATACGGTGGTATCGCAGCGGCTGCACTCTGAGTTCCACCGACCACCTTGGCCGAGACACTGGCACTCAGGAGACATAGGGCTGTCATAACAGCCGCCAGAAGGGCCTACATCGGGAAGACCTACGTCGCCAAATTCTCCACCACGGATTTCTTTTTGTTCAGCTTTAGTGAGCTCCTGGCCCGCTTTCTTTAGTTGATCTAACATGATCTTGGGTTGTAATTTATTTGTGTTTTGCCTTGGTCCATTTCCGACACCCAAAGCCTGTGTCGTATTCTTTTTAATGTCTAGGGTTTCTCCGTGTGAATATCCAAGGCTTCTGTCTGCTCTATGAGCAGGGGTAAATCTTGGTGGGAATACGGCTGCTCTATGAGTACGTCACCCAAAACAGAAGCCGGGGTATATCCGATTTGGTGCTGCTGGCACCATGCGCGTTGAGCCTTTATCCAAGCCATTGCCTGTTCTGTATCATCGGAAGCTGGGTATTGGCTATGCCAGGTGTCCTCGGAGGTTCTTTGGAACCAATCTTTTATGGCTTGCCATCCTAGCTGGGGATCTTTTTGGTACTGCTGCAGGATAGAAATGGCCACCTGGGTAGCGGGATGCTCGGTGGCCTCAGGTACCAACAACAGCATCTGCAAGCGCACCGCATAGGTGGGGCTATCCAATAGTTTCTGATAGGATTGGAAGGCCCCTTTGCAGTATCCACACAAAGGATTTATGACGGTAGTGAGCCGGAGAAACTCCCCCTGAGGTTGCCCAAATACCATCACCTGCCCTACTTGGAAGTCTCGGGTAGAGACGCGCGGGTGCTGCTTGAGAATTTGGAGTGCGGCGGAGTGGCGCTTAAACCGCAATAGGTCTTGTAGGTGTTTCTCACCCGCCTGCACTTTCTCCCCCAGTTGTTTGCGGGTTTGCCATCCCCATGCCACAAGCACAAATATGCCTGCCAGACTTGCCGCATACGGTAAGGAGAAACTGGGGAACCCCTGAAATAGCAGTATGGCTGATTGTGCGAGTAGTACCAGCGAAAGCGCAAGACAGAGTTTACACCATTTTTTTAGGGTAACTCCCTGGTGGTACCAAGAAAGCACCACTACGGGGAGGGTAAGCCAGGAGAGCACCTGCATAGTCCCAGATTGGTAGCCCACAAATGCGAGGGACCCTACCAAAGTAGCAAAATAGATAACGGCACCGTCCGTGAAGGTGAGGCCTAAGGGTAGCGAAACAGTGGGGTTGTTGATTACTTGGTCACAGGCGTCTTCCTGGGCCTTCTCTCCGGTACTGCATACCTGCTTGCCCAGCCAGGTAGATTTTTGGAGTTGGGTACTGGCAATGGCATAGACGATGCCACCACCCAATAGGGTAAGAAAGGCATACGAAGCCCGTACCCAATCGAAGTTGCGGATGGGGGCAATGGCAACTAAGGCTGTCAGGCTTAAAAAACCGAGCAAGGTCCATGCTTTGGACTGGGAAACGGGAGCAGACGATCCGTCGTTTTCTTCCACCGCAATGAGGACTCCGGTCCAAAGATCCAGGAATTGTTCCGTAGTTGCTTTCTGCCAACTCCCAGTTTCAGACCGGTACTTTACTTCGCCATCCTTTTTCGAAACCAATACCAAGAATTCTGGATCAGGGCCTGGCTTTATTTGGGCCAAAAAACTACCAGGAACATGTTCCCATTGGTCTTGGGGTAAGGAAACGGCCAGGTTCTCTATCCCAAAATAATCGAGGGTATCGGTGCAGGCTTTTAAACTGGGGTAGTGGGGGTGCGATTGTAGCTGGCTACGCAGCTGTTCTTTCGTTGCACTCCGGTAACCGTTGGCTGAAAGCAACGGATAGATCAACTCCTCCATGTCTGGTTTTAGTACCGCTGCCTAAGGCAGGGGGTGGTTTTAGGTCTTAAATCCAATGCTTTATTGTAATAAAACAATGAATTTATTTCTCGACAAGAAGGCAAGGGAAAGCCAAAACACCAAGAGAATATTGATTGATCTTGTTTATGAAATCAATCAGAGCGATTTATGGGTAGTACAGAATGCCGTTTTTCCACACCTGATTTACTTGGTATAGTTGCCTCAGGTTTTCTACCGGATTTCCTTCTACGACTACCATATCTGCTAACAATCCTTTTTTTATCCGGCCACGATCGGTTAACCGCAGAACATCGGCATTGCCGGAGGTGACTGATTGTAGTACAGCAAGGGGTTCCATACCGTACTCGGCCATCATTTCCAGCTCGCGCACATTGTCGCCGTGAGGGAATACGCCCACATCGCCGCCTGCCAGCAGTCTGACTCCACTCTCGAGTGCGGCGGCAAAGGATTTGCGTTTGTTGGCGATGCGCTCGGGCTCCGGTTCTTCGCCTTTTTTCCAGCCCCGGTATTGGGTAATGGCATCCCCAGCGGCCAGAGTAGGGCAGAGGGCCACCCCCTTTTCCTTCATCAGGGCAAACACTTCGGGGGTGCCCTCGTCGCCATGTTCTATAGTAAGTACTCCGGCTTGCGTAGCGCGACGCATGCCCTCGGCGGTGCTGGCGTGAGCCACCGTAACGCGGC
>DMST01000013.1:24956-31189 GCA_003454975.1 Cytophagales bacterium
GCTGCTAGCAGCCGTCTCTACAATTAGCCGGAGCTCAGCCTCGCTAAAAGTGGGCATCGCTTCTTTATTGGGCCCCCAGCGGTAGTCCGCATATACCTTGATGAAGTCTGCCCCATGCCCAATCTGGCGGCGCACCACGGTTACCAACTCGTCACCGTCAGCTGCCTCGGCACCTAGCGGTACTTCTACCCCAGGGTGAAAGCCCTTGGGTCCGTAGCTGCCCGTAGCCACAATGGCGGGACCAGCCACCAGTAGCCTTGGCCCGATGATAATACCTTGTTCAATGGCCTGTTTGATGGCCACATCGGCGTAACCCGCGCCCTCGCTGCCCAGGTCCCGCACCGTAGTCCAGCCTGCCAGCAGGGTGGTTTTGGCCGCTTCCGCACCTCGAATAGCGCGCAGTTCAGATGATTCTTTGAGCACCTGGTCGTTCCAATTGGTGATGTTGTAGGGATATAGCAGCAGATGACTGTGCCCTTCAATCATACCCGGCATTAGGGTTTTGTTGGGTAGCTTTATGACTTCGTCGAAGCTCTGCACCCGTACGGCCCGCCGGGGACCTGCTTCTACTATTTGGTTGCCTTGCACCCGCACCACCCAGCCTTGGTGCAGGGCCTCACCGTCAAATACCCATTCGGGTTCCAGATAGTAGCCTACTGTCTGAGCATAGGTGGTACAGGCAAAGGAAAGCAGGATAGACACGAGTAGTAGGCGCATAGCGGTAGTTTTAGGTATAGGCCAAAGATATCCCAGTTTTTAAAATTGGGGAAAGGGCTCTCACAGGAGAGTGTTTCCAGAGGTGCATTATTCTTTAGGAACTGAGCCTGTTGAAAAACAGGAAAGCACCCGAAGTGCCAGCCCAGCTGCCTTCGGCTTACCAGGGAGGGTAGTGCAGTGCTCTCTAAAACTGCGCTTTCATGTACTCGATGCCCGGTTCTAGTGCTTTCTCCCAGGCCTTCTGAATCCGCTTTCGGTTCGATTCGCTTAGGTGGCACTGCGGGTCAAAAGCCTGCTCCCGGTCTTCGGGAGTGCCACATACGGTCACTAGGAAAGCATCCAAGAACTCGGTGTAGGCTTCCTTGGGGATATTGAGGTGCTCCCGATCGTGTTCTTTTGCAACCCGGGTGAGTACATTGGGGCCTTCTCCTTCCTGGGGCTTGTCGGCAAACATCAGCAGCATGAAAATGGCCTCGCTCAGCATCACGTATTGCCGGTGTTCTTCCGCCTTGCCAACGCCCTTCTTGCCCAGGGTCTTTTTGGCGCTCTCTGAGCTAGCCACAAAGCGTTTGTAGAAGGCTTTGAAAAATTGGGTAGGGCTTCCTTGCTGGGCCAGGCATCGCGAATAGCTGTCTTTGGCAATCTCTAGCGGTTCTACGGACACCTTGCTCAGATCGGCCATCATCTCCTTTAGGCTACCGTAGCGTTCATCGGGGTAGTAGGCAATCATCTTCATGATGATATTGGCCAAGGTAACCAGGCAGTCGGATCGGTAGTCCTCAATAGGGGCATGGGCCAACTTCGGTTTCAGGCCCAAGGTGTCGGATATGCTCTCCGGAACCAGGGGGGTAGGTAGCTTACCGGTGAGTAGCTCGTACCCCAGTAGGCCCAGCATGTACTGGTCTACGGTTTTGGGTAAGTCCCCTTGCGATACCAAGGGTTCCGAATCCAGAATCTCCGGGGCTATGTAGCCGACGTCCTCCATCTCGAAGCCTAGTCCTGGGCTGTCGTATTTAGTTTCCAGGGATTCGATAATAGCCGTTGCCGAGTGGTTTTTTCGGCGCGAGAGGGAGGAAATATAGGCTTCGTTCGATTCGTTGAGTAGGATATTAGAGGGCTTCAGGTTGCCGTGGGTAATGCCCATTTCGTGTCCTTTGGCCAGCACCTTGCCTATGCGGAGCAGGATGGTTAATACGTCCTTCAGGTGGAAGTGCTGCCCCTCCTTCTGCCCAATGAGCTGCCGCAGGGTACCCCCTTCCAGGTAATTGGTAATGGCGAATACCGGGGTTTTGTCCGTATAAGCACCGTAAATGTGCACAAAGTGGGGCAGTTTGGTGTCCATCACCGTGCCCTCCTTCAGGTTCTCTACAAACTCCGGTACGTCCACGCTGGGCTTCAGCACCTTCACCGCTACCCAACGGTCCAGGTAGTTGTCGCGGGCCTTGTATACCCGCGAGCGTGAGCCCGAATCAATAAACCCGTCGATGGTGTAGTTGCTGGGCAGAATGTTCTGTACCTGTTCCAGTAGAGGGTCCTGGTTTTCCAGTTTCTGAAACCGGGCTTCTATTTCTTTGATGAGGGCCTCTACATCGCCGCTAGAGGCAGTGTCCAGTTTGAACTGTTGTATACGGTGCAGCGAATGTAAGCTGGGAGGGAGTTTGTCTTTTTCGGGTAGGGTAGCCTCGTGCAGCACGACCGGAATCAACTTCTGCTCCTGATTCAGGGCAATTTCTAGCTCCTTGCGCACCCAGTCTTTGGCGTCCATCAGCCGCGATACCTCGGGCGCGTCTTTCTGTGGCGCCGCCCAATCCGGGCCAATGATGGCCAGCATAATGTCCGCTTTCTCTGCATTTTCCCGAATGCTATCGTCCCATAGCTCGCCCGACTCTATGCCCTCCAAATCCATAAACAGGAGGTTCGCCCCAAACTTTTCCTCCAGCTTTTCATAAAGCCAGCGGGTAGCATCTTGGCTGTCAGTACGGCGGTAACTCAGGAAAATACGAACGGGCATATAGTAAGTGATTTAACTGGTAGATACTACGAAGGTATGAAAAAACCTACCTGGCAAGCTCAGAAAGAATACGTCCTCTTCCATTACATGGTGCATAGGTTTTGGTATTGCTGGTGAGGTAATATCCCATGGGTTTTCTCTGGAGGTGAGACTACAAACTGACGAATAACCAATGGCAAAGAAATCCTAACCAATTACAGAGAAAACCATACCAGTTATGGCTTGGGGCTATATCCGGTAGGGAATGACTGCCACTTTCGGGGCCATTTCAAAAAAATAAACCTTACAGATGCGGATTTTTACGCCCTTACTTTTAATGACTTTGTGCACCCTTTCCTTTGCCGGATACGCGCAAGAGGAAGACACACCCCATGACTACTATGTGCGTCTTACCTCAAATAGCTATCGGCCTGCCGTAGGGTCAGGACCCAAAGGGGAGGTAAAGTTTAGCTTTCCCAAGCACCCAGAACTTACCCAGGTTTTCGCTCAGTTTGGCGTGCAAGCCTTCGATTTTACCTTTCGGAATGCCGTGGTGGAAGGCCTAAAGCGTACCTATCTTATGGACGTGAAGACGAGGAACCCAGAGTTGGTCAAGGTGTTGGAGGGTGCTTACGGGCATATATTTGAGTTTGTGCACGAGATGCGGGACTTTGAGCCTCATTACGCACCGAATGACTATAATATTCAGCCCTTCAACACCTCCTGGCATTTGGACCTGGTGGGGGCACCGGCCGCTTGGGACATAACTACCGGGGACCCCAGTATCTTCCTGGCGATTGCTGAGGGTAGAAAAACCGGCTTCAATTTTACTCACCCAGAGGTAGCCAATAAGATTGTAGGCAATGTATCCTATTACGGCACGGAGCCGCCACACTTCCACGGAACGGCCGTGGCCGGTACCGCAGCGGGTGATACCGACAACGGTTTGGGCTTGTCCTCTATAGGGTTCAATTGCCGTATGTACACCCTGTATGGCTACAATCCCGTAGTGCAGTTGGATTCCTTACTCAATATGGGCATTCGGGTATTCAACATGAGCTTTGGAAATACTTCCGGAGAATTGGTAGAAGAGGAGGCCATGGAAGATGCCTACCTGCGGGGGGCTATTTTGATTGCCAGTGCTGGTAACGATCCCACCGCCCTTCGTTCCTATCCTGCCGCTTACGATCACGTGATCTCCGTTACCTCTGTGGGTGATCAAATGAACCACGACAAGGTGATCGGTGATCCTAGCACGGCCCACTGGCACGGCTCGTCGGTAGATTTAGTAGCTCCAGGTCACGATGTGGTGGTGCCCATCAACAGCCAATCCTACGCCTACGGGAATGGTTCGTCCTATGCGGCACCTATGGTGGCCGGCTTGGTGGGGCTTATGCTGTCCGTCAACCCTTGTTTGTCGCCGGACGATGTAGAGCTGATTCTAAAAGCTACGGCCCTACCAGTAGATAATTTGCCAATCAATGCGGCCTATACTGGCCAGCTGGGCGCTGGGCTTATCCAAGCAGACGCTGCCGTACAGATGGCACAGAGCTATGCTTCCGCGCTGCCTACCATTCCCAAGCTCAATCCTTCCTTCCACCATTACATCACCTGCGATGATGATCTGGATCTTAATCTGCATGTGTCCGGCACTCGGAATCCTTTGAGTACCCACCACCAGTGGAACCTCTACGAGCAGTCGAATACCAACCAGAGCATAGACCAAATGGCCTGGTGGCAGGTAAGCCCGAATGGCTATAACCGGGATACTTTGGTATTCAGTACGGTACTGCAGCCCAATACTCATTACATGGTGAAGCGCGGGGTTTGGGACGGTTGTACGCCGTGGTTCGAGAGACGGCAATACAACATCCAGGCGCCTTCCTGCTTTGTGCAGTTTGGTTATGCGCTGGATGCTGAACCCGATGCCAACGGGTGCGTCACGGAATATAAAGTATCCGGAGAAAATCTGGATTTGGTAGACCGGGTTAGTTTCATTTTAGTGGGAGCCACTACGCGAAGCTACACCGATTTCTCTCTGCCTTTCCGCCAACCCATTGCCCCCTACCAGGATACGCAGATTACCGCCACCTTGCACTTCCACAACGGTAAGACCTATACCCTTACGGAAAATATTCCTACCTGCGATCCGTTGATCCCCTGGCGGTCGGCGGTGGAAGAAACCTTGGTTTCTACTGCTGAGCTGTCCTTGTATCCCAATCCCGTAATGGGAGAGGAGGTCCAATTGCAGCATCCTGCTTCGGCCCACCTGGCCGAATTGTATTCACTGACCGGGCAAAAGCTGATGGAACAGCCCTTGAGGGCCTCGGGTACCACGCCACTCAGGGTAGCTGACTTAGAAAAAGGTGTATACCTCGTGCGGATATTGGAGAAGGAGGGTGGCGGATCTACCCTAAAGTTGGTGATTGAGTAGGGCCCCAGGTCCTACACTAGTGGTTAGAGAACGGAGCTAAATAGATACCTACGCCACCCCATTCGCGGGGTGGCTTTTTCATTCCTCAGCATCCAATCCCTCCAGGGTGCTTTGCACATCTTGCTCCGTTTGCCGGAGACGGTTCTTGCAGAAAGCCAGTAGTTCTGCCGCCCGTTTTACCAGCGTTCCCAAGTGGTCTACATCGGGTTCTTCCGTTTCTATTTGCTGTACTATCTGTTCCAGCTCAGCATAGGCCGTTTGGTAGGTGAGTTCTTTATCCTTCTTCGCCATAAGTATTGTCTTCGGTTTGGGTAATGGTACTGGTCAGCACCTGGTTCGCCGTGTAAGTCTTTAGGTCCTGGCCTACTTCCGCAGTATTGCCATCAGCCAGTGGTTTCCCATCCAGCAACGTAAGGCTGTAGCCCCGTTTCAGCAGCGTTTGTGGGTTTAGTAGGGTAAGGGTGTGCTCAAGGCCTTCAAGGTGCTCATGAGCACGGGCTAGCTGCCGGAGTGGTTGTTTGCTCAGTACCGTCTGCAGTTTGTCCAGCTCGTAGTGTGCCCGTTGGGTGGTTTGCTTTACCCCAGCTTGTATGCCGAGCATGATCCTATCGAGTCCCCGTTCGCGGTGCGAAAGGCTGGCCCGGCTGGCCGCCCCGATGCGCTGGCTCAGCAAGCTCAGGGAGAGCGATTGCTCGTTTACGTAGCGCTGGGTGTATTGCTGTAGCCGCTCCTCCAGTAGCAGCACATTCTCCTCAAAAGCCCGCAGGCCTTGGATTAGGAATTCGGCCACTGCGGTAGGTGTTTTCATCCGGGTGTGGGCCACCATATCCACGATGGTTTCGTCCCGCTCGTGCCCGATGCCCGTGATTACGGGTAGGGGGAATTGCGCTACTGTAGCCGCGAGCTCGTAGGTGTCAAAACAGTCCAGGTCTAGTTGGGAGCCTCCCCCGCGGATGATCACCACCGCATCGAAGGGCCTCGGGGCGTTGTGCACCTCGTGTAGCGCCCCAATGATGCTCTCGGTGGCTTGGTCGCCCTGCATCACTGCCCGGAACAGCTGCGGGTGCACCCGGTAGCCATATCCGTTGTGGG
>DMST01000329.1 GCA_003454975.1 Cytophagales bacterium
TGTCTTCGAATACTTTGCTGAAATTCTCTACCGTCATAGAGCGCACTCGCTCGAGTCCTTGCCTCGCAAGGCGCACCCATAAGGCAGGATCATCTATCAAGGAGGCCAGGGCTTCTGCCAGGGCAGTCGCATCCTCTGGTGGAACCAAGAGCCCATCTTCGCCATGCTGGATGCTGGAAGGGATTCCTCCCACCCGGGTGGCTACTACTGGGCAACCTTGGCTACGTGCTTCAATCAATACCCGGGGAGTACCTTCGTTCCGAGAGGGAAGTACCAGCGCATCGGCTTCCTGATACTTGGCCAGCAACGCTGGCCCAAAGGGAATTACCCCCGCAAAGGAAACCTCGATGGATTCTGATCCGGACATCACCTGTAGGTGTTGGTTGGCTTGCAGAAATTCCTCCTCAGTGAAACCTATACAAGTTAAATGCACTTGCAGACCCCTCTGTTGAAGCATGAGAATAGCATTTACAAGCAAGTCTACTCCTTTTTCTAGCGTAGGTCTGCCTACAAATACCAATTGGAACGGCGTGCCGGGAGCGGTTTTGTTTATCTGGGGAACCACCTCGGCGTCCAGAATGGAGCTGGATACGGTGGCGACCGGCGTGTATTCACCGTATAGCTGGGCCAACTCATCTCCGTTGGTCACTACCGCATTGTTTTTCTTTTTGAATTGCTTGCGGTAGGCACGATCTAGCCTGCCGGCAATAGCTCGGGAGATAATTCCGCGCCATCCGCTGTACTTGATCGGGTTTTGCGCTGCCGTGACCACATTGGCACAAATATGAAATACGGAAGGCTTCGTCTGGCGCCGCATGGCTAGGAAGGCGTGAAAGGGCAGCTGAAAGATGAAGGCATCGTATTCTGCATTAAGTTCCTTCAAGAGCGTACTCACTTCCCGGGTATTCCGAAACCCCTGGATATAGCTACGGGTTTCGGGCATCATCCGAAGGTTTTGGGTAGCGATGGGCTCGTTGTAGACGGCGCGGGGCTGCGCAGCGGAATAAGATACCACGAGCATTTCCGGGTACTTTTTCAGAAGCTGATTGATCAACCGCCCGTTGGCCTTGTCAAACATCAAGGTTCCCTGGTCCAGATACCCGTTGCGGGTAGAAATGAATGCAATTTTCATGAGGCTTGGGAGGTCACAAGAACGGGTTCGGGTTCAGTCTCAGCTTTATGATCGGTATACCAAGCCCGTACTCCCTGAGCATGGCTACGCGATACCAAGCCAAACAAGGAGCCTAGCATGCACATAAATGTGGGACTGTATATAATTTCTCTGGTAAAGAAACCGCGGATGAGGTACAGCACTACGAACCCAAGAAGCATGTAGCGGTAAGACTTTTCATACTTTTCTCGGTAGGGGGCATACGAGCTAGGGGCTTTGGGTCTCCTTATTAGATTGGCCATAAAGGTGAAGAAGGCCGTAAAGACAAAGACTCCCCCGGCACCCATTAGATAGCCATACAGGTTGTGCGGATCTACTCGCCCTGTCAGCGATTTTACCCGCCTACCCAATTCCAGAATGAGCCCTTCCTTGCCCACACCAAAGAAGGGGTTTTCCAACCCAATAAGTATGGATTCGGTAACTAGGGTCTGGCGTTTGTTGTCGGAGCTATAGCCTTCAATCGTCTGTTCTACCTTATAGTCAATAATGTCCTGCCCAAACTCCTGAACTACGAATAGGGTGGCAATGCCAAAAAAGCCCATGATGACCAAGGTGCGAATGGAAATCCCAAATCCACCAATGCCCCAAAGGAGTACAATGGCCGAAGCAATCCACCCAGAGCGGTTGGCGCTCAGGATAGAACCAATGATGAGGATGATGATGGCTCCTAAATAGAAAGCGATGCGGAATAGCTGGTTCTTGCGAAATAAGGTGGGCAACAAATTGGCGGCGTAAAAAAGCCCCGGCAACGTGTATAAGGATTGTGCATTTTTGTTGCCAATTCCGTCCAGAGGGTTGATCCCCGCCAGTCTACTGACCCCGCCTGTAGTAGCCAAAATCATGGACTTTACGCCTAAAAACACCCCCAAGCAAACCAAAGCAAAGCCTACCCAGTGGTAGTCCTTCGGGGTTTGAACAGCCTTTATGAAAAACAGCAGTGAGAAGATGCCAGAGCCCAGCTTTACCATTTCTGGAAAGGGGTTGGGGTCTTGTAGCAGGGCAATAGAGAAGATGGTAAAAAAGACCCCGATAGGGACTAGAACCTTATTCGGGATTTTGAAAAGCCGCACTGGAACAATGAGGGCGATAAGGGGGCAAATGAGGATGTAAGGAGGAACCCAAAGAGGTCCTAGTACAATCCTAAATTCAGAGTCGGTACTTAAGAAAAGTAATAGGACAAACACGAATGCTGCCTTACCGGTGTTGGTAAAGGTATTTTCCCAAGTAGAGTCGGTATGAGACAGCGAAGGGGTCATTTTTTAGCAATACGAAGCAGGGCCGAACCGACCGGGCCGAGTCCTAATAGGATTAAATACGGGAAAAAGGCACGGTTTCGGATCACCCACTTAGGGTACATGCCCAATCCCATGTGCAATATGCGCCAGCTCTTGAGCCAGTAGCCTTTGCTCAGTTCGCCAAGTCCGTGGCGGATAATGTCCCACTGCACGAAGGATTTACGGAGAGCAACATCGTCCATCTCGGCTGTTTTGAGCAATGGTCCGGCCTCAATGGTGGTACGGTATTCATCCGCCAGAAATTTAAGATGCCCTGAATTGGCTTGTTGTGCCGACTGATTGGCGGCATGCCAACGGTATTGGAACAAAGGCTCATCTACAAAGTATACATACTCGGCGGCTCCGGTAAGTCTCCAGTGAAACCACTTGTCGGGGTTGATCATCCGGCTAGCTCCATAACCGCCTACTCCAGCATACAGGCTTTTGGGGTACAACGTGCAAAGGAAGTTGTATGGATTTGCCATGTGCTGAATGCACCTCCGAAGCATTTCTTTGGCTGCCACCTTGTACACCGGTACCCCCATTGTATCGGTAAGGGAGGCGTCCGTATCTTCTGGTCGCCAGAGTTTTCGGGCCATGTCCTTGGCTAGCACCGTTTCTAGTAGCTGGCTCTCCCCATCAATGACCTGTTTGGCACTGGTAATGATGAACTTTTCTCCTTCGGGTAACTTCTCTATAAGCTGCCGATACCGAGCCAGGGCGGTGGGTGCCATGGTGTCGTCGCTGCTAAGCATAATCATGTAAGGCTGCTCAGCCAGGCTACCGGCCTGATCCAGGTTGCCAGCAAACCCCAGGTTAGTAGCGTTGATCTTGAACCGAACCTGATTAGGATAGCGCTTCGCATAATCTTCCATGATGGCGACCGAACTGTCCGTACTCTGGTTGTCGGCCAGCACTACTTCGAACTCTTTGTCCGTTTGAGCAAAGATGGTGTCGAGTGTTTCTCCGAGATACTTCTCGTAGTTGTAGTTAGGAATGCAGATGGAAAACATGCAGCTATGTGGATTGAAGGGGGAAATAAGGCAACTCGCTCATGGGGTGCAAGTTGTACCCGCCTATTTTACTTTTTGAGGTTGATTCCAAGGTATTAGCCAGGCAAAATTTCGTCATATAGAGCTCTTACCTGCTCTGCTACACGGTGAATCTCAAATTCTTGTTCGGCTACCTTTCTGCCCGTCTGGCCCAACTGGTTGCGCAAATCGGGTTGCTCTACCAGCCGAGTGAGGGCTTCTACTGCATCCGAATTGGTTTCGAACAGGTAGCCTGTTTCATTAGGCCGTACCAAATCCAATGCCCCCCCACCCTTGGCGGCTACCAGCGGTAGCCC
>DMST01000357.1:0-4487 GCA_003454975.1 Cytophagales bacterium
TAGCCTTACCCGTTGGCTTTCTTTGTTCTAAGATAATTTAAATGACCACGTTAATGATCCGTTTGGGCACCACAATGGTTTTTTTGGGTGCCTTGCCTTCGGTCCATTTGAGTACCGTCTCGTCCTCCAATACTGCAGAAATAATATCCTCCTTTGAAGCATCCACCGGGAAGCTCAGTTTGGTGCGGGTTTTCCCATTTACAGACACCGGGTACTCGAAGGTATCTTCTTCCAGGTATGATTTGTCCCAGCTAGGGAAATCCACAGTAGTTACACTTGTCTGATGACCCAGCAGGTGCCACAGCTCCTCGGTAATGTGAGGGGCGAAAGGTGATAGCGCAATGACCAAGGGTTCGAGTACCGCACGCTTGTCGCACTTGAGGCCCGTGAGTTCGTTGGCACAAATCATAAATTGAGCTACGGTGGTATTGAAACTTAATTTCTCAATATCCTCTTCCGTCTTCTTCAAGGTACCGTGTAATACCTTTAATTCCTCTTTCGTGGCCTCTTTGTCACTAACGTTGAACTGATCTCCAGCGTGGAAGAGGTTCCAGAATTTGCGGAGGAACTTAAATACACCATCAATACCGTTAGTGTTCCATGGTTTGCTTTGCTCGATAGGCCCCAGAAACATCTCATACATTCGTAAGGTGTCCGCACCATAGCGGCCAATGATGTCGTCAGGGTTCACCACGTTGAACTTACTCTTCGACATTTTCTCTACCTCAGCCCCACACTTATATATTCCTTCTTCCAGCACAAATTCAGCATCTGCTAGGTCAGGGCGCCATTTCTTGAATTCCTCTACGTTTAGCTCGTCGTTTGATACCAAGGCAACGTCCACATGCATAGGAGAAGTTTTGTATTCCTTACGTAGGCCATAAGAAACAAAGCGGTTAGTTCCCTTCTCGCGATAAACGAAGTTACTTCGCCCTTGAATCATACCCTGATTCACGAGCTTCTTGAAAGGTTCTTCTACTGTGACGTACCCTCGGTCTTTCAAGAATTTGCACCAGAAGCGTGAGTATAGGAGGTGACCGGTGGCATGCTCTGACCCACCTATATAAAGGTCAACACTTTCCCAATACTTTTGCACATCGGCATCGACGAAGGCTTTATCGTTTTTGGGGTCCATGTAACGAAAGTAGTACCAACTACTGCCCGCCCAGCCGGGCATGGTGCTCAGCTCGTAAGGGTGCCCGTCAGTCGTTTTCCATCCTTCGGCATGCCCCAGGGGAGGGTCACCGTTTTCGGTGGGCAGATATTTGTCTACCTCAGGAAGTGTCAGGGGTAGCTCTGAGGCTTTCATTAGGTAAGGTACACCGTCTTTGAAATAGACAGGAAGAGGCTCTCCCCAGTAGCGTTGACGTGTGAAAACGGCATCGCGCATGCGGTAGTTAATCTTGCCGGTACCGAGGCCTTGCTCCTCCAGCCAAGTGATGGCTTTCTCAATGGCTTTCTTAGGCTTGAGACCATCTAACATGCCAGAGTTCACAATCTCATGATCCCAGCTTACCCAGGCTTCTTCCTCAATATTGCCGCCGCTCACCACCTCTATAATAGGCAGGTCAAAATGCTTGGCAAATCGGTGATCCCGCTCATCGTGACCGGGCACGGCCATTACAGCACCAGTACCATAGCCAGCCAATACGTAATCTGCCACCCAGATGGGGATCTTCTCTTGATTAAATGGATTAATGGCGTAAGCGCCGGTAAAGCAACCCGTTACCGTTTTTACATCCGCCATGCGGTCACGCTCGCTACGGTTTTTGGCTACTTCCACGTACTCAGCTATCGCGGCCTTTTGGTCCTCAGTAACTAGCTGTTCTACAAGTTCGCTCTCAGGAGCCAAGGCTAAGTAGGATACTCCATACACCGTATCAATACGGGTGGTGAAAACCGGGATAGTTACTTCTGAATTTTCCACCGGGAAGGCAAATTCAGCCCCAAAGCTCTTACCGATCCAGTTGCGTTGCATTTCTTTAAGTGGATCGGGCCAGTCTATGGTATCCAAACCTTTCAGCAAACGGTCGGCATAGGCCGTGATGCGCATGCTCCATTGCTTCATGTTTTTCCGGATCACCGGATGCCCACCGCGCTCGCTCACCCCATCTTTCACCTCGTCATTGGCTAGTACGGTACCCAAGGCAGGGCAGTAGTTTACGATGGTGTCTTTCAGGAAAGTAAGCCGGTATTTGAGGAGGAAGTTTTGCTGAGCCACTTCGTTCATAGCAACCCATTCGGCTGCAGTGAGAAGAGGAGTGTCCTCATCGCATACAGCCTGTAGGTCCGCATTGCCTCCCTTTTCTAGCTTGGCTACCAAGGTAGCGATGGGTTCGGCTTTGTCGGAATCCTGGTTATACCAGCTATCGAAGAGCTCCATGAAAATCCACTGGGTCCAGTGGTAATAATCTGGGCTAGAAGTTTGCACCTCACGGTCCCAATCAAAGCAAAAACCGATACCCTTCAATTGCTCTTTGTATCGAGCAATGTTTTCTGCTGTAGTCTTAGCAGGGTGCTGCCCGGTCTGTATGGCATATTGCTCTGCTGGCAAACCAAACGAGTCGAAACCCATGGGGTGTAGTACATTGAATCCCTTTAGCCGCTTGTACCGAGATACAATGTCGGAAGCGATATAGCCCAGCGGATGCCCTACATGAAGTCCTGCTCCGGAAGGGTAGGGGAACATGTCTAGCACGTAATACTTAGGACGATCCGAGGTGTTCGGGGTCGAATATGTGCCGTTTTCAGACCAGTAGGCCTGCCATTTTTTTTCGATTTCCTGTGCGCGATACTCTGCCATGGAACTCTACGGTTTTGCTTGCCAAAAGATGAGCCGCAAAGCTAACGGATTTGCTTGCATTGTGGACAGAAAACAGGGCTTTTTAGTAGGTGGAGCTAATAGTAAGATGAGTGTTGGAACAGAGAAAATTTTAAGATGAGATGCCCGGTTTTCCTTGTTTTTTGAAGTAAAATGGGGACAGTCAGTAGTTGAAATTGGAATAAACCGGTGCGAATAGGCGCGAGTCGAGTTTGGAATCCAATTGATGATTGACTAATTTGTATTTGCTGATTGAAAAATTCAGCAACCTATCACCAATTTATTAGGCATTACTAATGACCAAATTGAAAGGAGGTTTTTAGCGATTGAAACTTTACGAAAAACAGGTTAATGGTTGAACGCATTGACGATGTTTTGTCCACTTAAATACACACATACTTATTGTGTTTAGCGTTTTTGATTGTTTCTCACAAGGACAAAATCATATCGTTCACCGCAACCAAAACATTTAGAGACCCCGGAATAGGCGCCGGGGTTTCTTCATTTTACCCCATATGGTTTTTATGGGTATACAGCAGGTCAACCTATTGTGAAACCCTTCACCCGGGGTAGGGCTCTTTTGCTTCGGAATCCCTTAATTGGGCATCGAAAAACACCCTACTCATGAAAAATACTTTACTACTTCTTCTGGTTTTTATCGGGATGCCTGCTTTTGCTCAGGAGTCCTTTGACGGAAAAGTATATGAAACCTTCTATGGTACCCGGATCATCCACGGTCAGTCGGTCGAGATGGAAAAAGAAGGTACACTCAAGTTTATTATTGGCCACCGGTTTGGGTTGCTGAAAGATGGTGTATATGGGTTATTCGGATTGGATAATTCATTTATTCGTTTCGGCTTAGATTATGGGGTAAGTCCATGGCTGACGGTGGGGGTAGGGCGTAGCTCCGAAGACAAAACTTACGATGGCTATGTGAAAGCACGTTTGCTGCAACAAGGAGACAAATCACCTATTTCCTTGGTCGCCTTCTCCTCTATTTCTGCACGTACCTTGCGTCTTCCTGAGACTTCTTTCGATTACCGTTTTGCTTATCGGTTGGCTTTTACTCAGCAGCTAATGATTGCGCGTAAATTTTCTGACGGATTTTCGTTGCAACTGATGCCTACTTATGTGCACAAGAATTTGGTGGACAGTCGAGTACTTGCCAATGACATCATTGCTCTGGGTATTGCTCCCCGGGTGAAGGTAAGCTCAAATGTTGCGATTAATGCAGAGTTCTATCAGCCACTGGTAGGAGCATTGCCGTTTGGTAACCAGCCTTCGCTGGCCCTGGGAGTAGATATTTATACCAAAGGCCACCTGTTTCAGGTACATGTGAGTAATTCTAGGGGCTTGATTGCCCGAAATTACGTTACTGAAACTACCGGCAGTATTCTTGATGGAGACTTCCATCTTGGTTTCAACATCACGCGTAATTTCCAGGTACGAGGTCGCAAGTATTAAGGGTGTTGCAGATCGGTGAATTGTAGCTAATTTGTTGGCCAGGAACCCCTACTTTCATGGCCAACAAAGCTACCCACATTCGTGCACGCTATTGGGATACTACGCAGCCCGACTTCGTTTTTCCAGAACAGTCTGACACTGTCTTTGGGTACGGTCCTGTGCGGGAACGGCCCAGTACAGGAATTGCTTTTAGTGGCGGGGG
>DMST01000357.1:4523-43354 GCA_003454975.1 Cytophagales bacterium
GGGGGTACCGTATCGGCAGCGCTTATTGCTGGGTACCTGAAAGGTCTTACTGAGCTGGGCCTCATGGACCAGCTAGGATATATCTCAGGGGTCTCTGGTGGGTCTTGGGGCAGTACTCCATACAATTTTTTGCCAGAAGATATCTCGGACGAAGAGTTTTTGGGCCCAAAGCATGATCCTGCTGAGTTAAGGGGATGGAGGTTGCGCTGGAGAAAACGAGGGAGCCTTATCCGTGCGGTAACCAAGGCGCAGATAGCCAACAAAACGGTTCTCAATGCTATTTTTCGAAACGAAGCTTTCTCACGAGCTGTGGGCGAGATTTTCCTGCGCCCCTTCGGGATTGATTCGCCTCCAAAATTAGGCAAGCCCAAACGCTATTTTGCGAGTACTCCCCAAGTACTTAAGGATATTCTCTCCAGGAATTCTGAGTTGGGTGGAGATGATTTTGTGCTCATGCGGAAGGATAGGCCATTCCTTATCATCAATGGCGTAATCTATGTGCCCAAAACGGAAGAGGAGTCAAAGGAAGGGGGTGATTTTCATGAACTTCCCTTTGAATTTACTCCGGTGTATTGCGGTACCTCAGTGCGATATTCTTTTCCAGGGAAACAGCAGCAGGTGATTGGTGGGGCTTACTTGGAAACGGTAGGTTTTGATGCCGAACTGGAAACGGTAGAGGAGGACTTTGTGCAGGTAAGGTCCGAAAATCCGTTTGGCCTTTGCGATCCCCTAGGTACTAGTGGTGCGGTGGTTGCCAAACTCCTGGTAGAATATAAGTCGGGCTTAAAGCTACTTTTTCCTCAATATCGGTATGCAAACCCTGCTTATCCTGATAAGGGAACACAAACCTATGAGTTTGGTGATGCAGGATTATTGGAAAATCTGGGAGTGATTCCTCTATTAGTACGGCAGGTAAGAAACATCGTGGTTTTCTCCTCACAACCTTTCGACATTCATCACCCTACTCCCAAGGTAGATATCAGTGAGCGGGCAGAAAGGCTGTTTGGTTTCAACCAAATTGCGGCCCTATTTGGCGCTCCTATTTACGATTTAGATCCCAGGAGTAACACCTACTTGCAGCGTATAAAAGACCCCCGGTCCCGACAAGTATTCGCGGAGAAGGATTTTGAGCGTGTGGAAAAGGGCTTGCAAGACAGCAAAGAAGAAGGTGGGCCGGTGAGTTATCATGGTACTTTTGAGGTAGTGGATAATGAGTTGTTGGGTATTAAGGGGGGCTGGAAGTGCCAGGTACTTTGGCTTTGTGTAGATAAGTCCACAATTTGGGAAAATCAGCTGCCACGTGCGGTTCGCCGGCGTATAGGGCAACTGGGATCTACCTTGCGTACTTTTCCCATTATTCGGGTGTTTGTGCAAAACCCTCCTTACGTGATTCAACTCACACGAAAACAAGCCAATTTACTGGGTAATCTGGGGTACTGGATGGTAAAACAGAAAGCCGACGTACTTCGGGAGATGATGAAAAAGTAGTGTTGCGGACTACAATTGACGGAAAAAGGAATCCTTCTGGGAATCCGGCTGCAATCTCGGGTGTTCTCCTAACTTTGCGACCTTAAATTCCTACACCCATGACGGTAGAAGAAATCCGCGCACAATTGCATGCCTATCGGCGGTCCGGTAAACGCATGTTTACCACCTCTTCTTTCCAAAGCCATAGCTTGGTTTTGCTTCACATCCTGAGTGAGGCAGACCGATCTATCCCAGTGTATTTTATCAATACTGGATACCACTTTCCTGAAACTTTAGCCTTTCGTGATCGGCTGGCAGAAGAGTGGGGACTCAATGTGGTGGACCTGCATCCACTCATGCCCAAATATCAGCAGAAAGACGCCCAGGGGCGCTTACTCTTTGCTAGCGATCCGGACTATTGCTGCTACCTGAATAAAACCCAACCAATGGATCAGGTATTGCAGACTTTCGATATCTGGATCAATGGTGTACGGGGTGATCAAAGTGCAGTGCGTAAGGCCATGAGGGTAGAGCAACCTGCTCCGCACGGTACTACGCGCTTCCACCCTATGCTGGACTGGAACACGAAAATGATTTTCCAATACCGCAAAGAGCACAACTTACCGGAGCATCCGCTAGAGGCCAAGGGCTACACTAGTAGTATTGGCTGTGAGCCTTGTACGCGTAAAATGACTCTGGAAATGCAGGAGCGTGAGGCCCGCTGGTTTGGTCTCAATAAAGTAGAATGTGGATTACATACCGATCTGGTAGCGAAATAAGGTTATGAACATTTTGATTACGGGCGGTGCCGGCTATCTAGGTACCGAGCTTTCTGGTAGACTGATTGGGTTGCCGGAGGTAAACGAAGTGCGTATTTACGACAACCTAAGCCGTAAACAGCACGATTTTTTCCTAGGGCACCGCAAGGAAGGTTTTGAGAAGATAAAGTTTATCCAAGGAGATCTATTGGATAGCCGCAAGCTGAAGAAGGCACTGGACGGAGTGGATATTGTGTACCACTTGGCAGCGTTTGTTACCACTCCCTTTGCCAATGCAGATCCACATACGTATGAGCAAGTGAACCATTGGGGTACAGCAGAATTGACGTATGCCTTGGAACAGGCTCAGCAAGTAAAGCGGGTAATATATGCGAGTAGTACCAGTGTGTTTGGTGCGCAGAAGGCCCCGGTAACGGAAGCTACTGTACCCAACCCTCGTACCTTCTATGGCATTAGTAAAATGCGTGGTGAGGAGCACATTCGTAGATTAGGTGATAGCAAAACCACCTACATATTGCGGTTTGGTAATGTATATGGGTACAATCGCAGTCTGCGTTTCGATGCCGTCATCAACCGTTTTATGTTCGATGCTCACTTTACGGGTCGCCTTAGTATTCATGGAGATGGGCAGCAGCACCGTGCGTTTCTTCCTATTGACTTGGCTGGTAAGGTGATGACGGAACTGGCCCATAGCGATGCTCCTAGCGGTAGCTATAATGTGATAGATCAGAACCGGATGGTACTGGACCTGGTAGATGTATTCAAAGAGTTGTACCCTGAGTTGGAGTTCATCTTTATCAACCAGCACCTAAGTCTACGGGAGTTGAAAGTGGACCCTCAGAGTGCACTTCGTCAGTATATTGACTACTCAAATCCTCATTCTTTAAAAGAAGAATTAGAGGTGTTTAGAGGGAAATTTTCTTTTTAAGATCACTCCTGCCTTTTCTGTTGGTTTCGTGTCCTACGGCCTCGGATGTATCCTATCATAAATCCGAGGCCAAATAGCAAAGCCGTTTGGAGGATGACCAGAAGGGGGTCGAATATAAATAGATCCATTACTCAGGAGGTTGATTTTGTTTGCCAAATCCCACTCGGTACCCCAAGCGGTAACCGATGTAAATGATTATTATGCTTATGATGAGGCTTAAAATATCAAAGAGGATTCCCATGAAAGCGTGGTAATTTAAAACTCCATACCCATAACCAAAATATCGTCTGTTTGGCGGGTTTTTCCTCGCCACGCTTCCAGTTTTTCTTCCAGAATCGTAGACTGTTCTTCTATGGGATGTGCCTGGATATCACAGATCAGTTCACGAAATTTTTTCAACATGAACTTTCGGTTGTCTGCTCCGCCATACTGATCAGGATATCCATCCGAAAAAAGGAAAATGCGGTCTCCGGAGGCAAAGGTGAAAGTGTGGGTATCAAAGATTTTGCCTTGGGCCAATCCCCCACCGATGGCAAATTTAGAGCCTTTCACTTTTTCTAATTCACCTCCCTTTGGAAAAAAATATAATGGACGTTTTGCTCCTGCAAATTGAAAGGTTCGGGTGTGAGTATCTATGACCACCAAGGCCAGGTCCATGCCGTCGGCTACTTTCTTACCGGTAGACTCCTCATGACGTAGCGACTGTTCTAACCGGCGGTTGAGCCGGAGCAAGATGGTGCTAGGGTCGTTTTCTGCCTCTTCCATTATGATTTGATGCAGTAGATTCATGCCAACCACCGTCATGAAAGCACCCGGTACTCCATGACCGGTGCAATCGCCGCAAATCCAGAAAATTTTGCTGTCTCTGCTCGCTGCCCAATAGAAATCTCCGCTCACAACGTCCCTAGGCTTGAACAAGATGAAATGCGGAGGCAGCCATTCTTTTAATAACTCCCGTGTAGGCAGGAGTGCATCCTGTATTCGTTGAGCGTAATTGATACTGGCCATCAGATTAGAGTGTACCCTTTCCAGTACATCTCGTTGCATAGTGATCTCCTCCTTTTGGCCTTTCAGCTGCTCGTTGATAGTGGAAATCTCCTCCTTCTGCGAGGCTAGCTCAGCATTTTGAGATAGGAAGGTTCGCTCAAATTTGGAGTTGATGCTCATGAGGAAGAGTATTTCGCTCACAGAGATCATGAAGCTAGTCCATAAAAAGAACTCATTGAGAGGTATGCCTATACCTACCTTAGTAAAGTCTTCAAGAGAGATTCCCAGGCTGTTGAGCGCAATAAAATAGGTGGCTATGAAGAAGAGGCTGATGAGCAGGGCGGAAGTGAAAGCCTTGGGCTCCTCTTTGCGGTTGATGGAGATAAAAAGGCCTAGCAATGCTGGAGTACTGTAATGACGAAACAAGTAAATATTGAGAATACCCGGCTCTATTCCAGATTTGAAAAATGTGATGAGGGTTACCGAACTGGAGATCGTAAAGTAAAGAAAGGTAGCTGGTATAAATAGCCATCGGCTATAGGCATGCTTGCCATAGCTGTTTAGGATAAACATAGTGATTGGGATTACCCAATATGCAAGGAATGTAAAGGCCAGGGGCCACGAGCCCGTGATGATGTAGCCTACGGCGAATAGAAACACCATGAATAGGCAAAGGAAAGTGCATATACCGTTGGTGAACTGGATCCTTTTTTTCAGTAGATAAGGCATATCATTCGAAATGCCGAGGTTAAGTAGTTTGAGTGATAGCGTTTTTACAGTTTCCATTTTGATACAAGCTACTTTTCGATTGCTGACTATTTACATGCCCTTTCTGTTAGTTAATAAAAAATGTGATTTGGATGAAATAAAGGATTGTTGTCACTATTTTACTTTTATTGAAAGCATGTCATGTTTAGATTGGGTTTTGACGAATCCCGATGATATCAGTCACCGCGCTTATGTATGGTACGCTGCTCAGTACAATTGAAAAAAAACTCCTGTACATATCTGACAGGAGGAGGAAGTCTTTTCTAGTCGTAAAGATATCAGTACACCTTATCCTACAGTAGGGGTAAAATCTAGGGAGTTAAGCTGGGGATTGGCCATAAAACTATCTGGCTCTTTCAAAGGAATGCCTAATTCCATTCCCATGACCAATATGTCATCCGTTTGATGGGTATTCCCTTGCCATCCACCCAGCACTTTCTCGAGATGCCTTTCTTGGTTTTCTAAATCCAGGTTTTGGATATTACAGATGGTCTCACGGAAAGTCTTAATCATGAATTTCCGGTCTTTTTCTCCCCCGTATTGATCAGGAAAACCATCAGAAAACATGTAAATACGGTCTCCCGGAGTATAGTTAAAGGTATGGGTTTCGAATATCTTGCCTTGTGAGTTGCCCCCACCAATAGCAAACCTGGACCCTTTTATGGTGGTTAAATCTTGCCCTTTGGGAATGAATAGGAGAGGCCTTTTGGCTCCTGCAAACTGAAAGCACTTTTCTTTCTGATCTACTACTACAATAGAAATGTCCATCCCGTCGGCCACCTTTTTTTCAGTAGTCTCATTGTGCCGCAATGCTTGCTCTAACCTCCGGTTCAGGCGCAGTAGTATAGTAGAAGGATCATCTACACTCTCCTCCATTATTATCTGGTGTAAGAGATTCATACCAATTACAGTCATGAATGCACCTGGTACGCCATGGCCAGTACAATCAGCACATACCCAGAAAAACTTATGACCTCTTTCAGATGCCCAATAAAAGTCACCGCTTACTACGTCTCTTGGTTTGAAGAGAATAAAGTGATTGGGCAGAGCTTCCTTCATTAGCTCGCGCCTTGGCAGCAAGGCTGCTTGTATTCGCTGAGCATAGTTGATGCTTGACATCAGGTTGTAGTGCACCTTCTCCAGTACGTCCTTTTGGCTTTCGATGGCGTCCTTTTGCTCATGAAGTTGATCGTTGATTGCTGTAATTTCTTCCTTCTGGGCAGCTAGCTCAGCATTTTGCTGAATGAATGTGTTCTCGAATTTTGTGTTGATCAGGATTAGAAATATGACTTCAAAAAATATAACGACCGTACTAGTCCAGAGGAAAAACTCATTGAGACCAATGCCAAAATCGTTGTTTTTTAGGTAGTCTAGGTTCACCCCTAAATCCTGCATGCCAATAAAAAAGGTAGCCACAAAGAAGATGGAGAATGCTGATGAGAATAAGAATAGTCTGGTTTCACGCTTGTGATCCAACAAAATGAGCAAGGCCATTAGGGCAGCAGGTGAGTAATGCCTAAACATGTAGAGGTTTAGAATCCCTGGAGCGTACCCTGCTTCCATAAAGGTAAGGTGCGTGACGGTATTGGCGATGGTAAAATACAGAGTAGTCAGCGGGATAAAGAGGAACCGGCTTAGGCGGTGCCTGCCCAGGTTGTTAAGAGTGAGAACAGAAATAGGAACAACCCAATAGGATAGAAAGGTGAGAGATAACCCTACTGATTGGGTCTCTAGGTAGCCCGCAATGGCCAGAAATACCATAAAGCCGATAAGAAAGCTGGAGAGGCCGTTGATGAACTGGATTCTCTTCTGTAGAATATAGGGCATGCCAGGGTGCAGGCCCGTATTAAACACTTTATAGGCTAGGGCTTTTGTGGTTGATTTTATCAACTGAAAGATCGTGCCTACTGAGAAATTAAATAGGAAATATCCTCCGGGCAAGCTAGCAGCATTTCTTTCTGTTACTCTCATAATTTCTTGCAATGGGTGAACGATGGCGGCTTAGAAGAGCTTCCAATTGGGGCAGCTATTCTGGTTGCTTTGTAATTATGAGTGCCAGGAAATGTGTGGGAGTCACATAATTTTATCTTGAAAATTTTATATGAACCGCTGGTTTATACAGGAATAGTGTAATGTTTCCGATGAATTCCAAAGGCAGATCATTTGATTTCATCCGATAGTAAGTTGGTCCATATCCACCTAATAAAGGTTACGGTAATTCCATTCCCATCACCAGAATGTCATCAGTTTGTTTGGTAAAGCCTTGCCACTGAGCTAGAGCTGATTCTAGCTTGCCCATTTGGTCCGCTAGCGGCTGTTGCTGTATATCAATAAGGGATAACCGGAATTTTTTGACCATAAACTTTCGTTTGTTTTCTCCTCCGTATTGGTCGGGATAGCCATCACTAAAAAAGTACAATCGGTCATGACTTTCGAAAGTTATCTGTTGGGTTTCAAATGACTTTTTCTGAGTATACCCGCCACCGATGGGGAATTTAGATCCTTTGATTTCCACAAATTCACCTCCCTTTTTGAAGTAATAAAGTGGACGTTTTGCACCGGCAAATTTGCACTCTCTAGTAGTGAGGTTGATTACCGCGATAGCCATATCCATTCCGTCAGCAATTCCTTTTCTAGTGGTATCCGAAGTGTTCAGGGATTGTTCCAGTCTTGAATCTAACTGTTCAAGTATTTGCCCCGGATCGTTGTAGTCCTCTTCCAAAATTATTTGGTTGAGCAGGTTCATTCCGACCATCGTCATAAAGGCACCAGGTACCCCGTGCCCGGTACAATCTGCGCATACCCAATATAAGAGCCCTTTGTGTTTGGCTGCCCAGTAAAAATCACCGCTCACCACATCGCGGGGCTTGAATAAGATAAAGTGATTTGGGAGTTCTTGGCTTAACCGTTCCTTATCAGGAAGCAAGGCATCCTGAATCCGCTTTGCATAGTTGATGGAGCTCATTAGGTTGCCATGAGCTTTCTCAAGAGCATCTCTTTGGGTACTTATTTCCTCTTTTTGCTCAGCTAACACCTCGTTTTGCTCTAGGAATTTCTTTTCATACCTGCTGTTGATGTAGATAAGGAAAAGAACCATGCCCATGACAATGGTAGCTGCACTCCAAACAAAGAACTCATTCAGGGCAATGCCCAATTTGGTTCTGGGTAGTGTTTCCAAGTCTATTCCTACAAGTTGGATGCTTTCAAAGAAAGTACCTACGATAAGAATGGAAAGCACACTGGCGAGGATGAATGCTCTTGGTTCTCGCCGAATGTCAAGCAGGATAAACAGTGCAGCTATAGCAGAGGGTCCGTAGTGTCGGAACATGTAAATGTTGAGGATACCCGGATCGAATGCAGTATTCTGAAAGGCTAACAGAGTAGCCATGTTAGCAATGGTAAAGTATAGGCAGTTGGCAGGAATGAAGATGAAACGAGCCACGTGATTCTTACCAACCTTATTGAGCCCAATAATGACCACCGGGATAATCAAATAAGACCAGAAAGTGATTGCGAGTAAGGAAGAACCCACTACGAAGTAGGCTACAATAGAAAGCAGACCTACGAAAAAGCATAAGAAAGTAGACATCCCGTTAGAGAATTGTATTCTCTTTTGAAGGAGATAGGACATCTGCTGGTTGGTGCCAATATTTAGAAGGTTATTCACTAGAGGTAAGGTCCTCATTGTTCGAGTGTTCGTGTGTGGATTGTGAAAATAGTGCTATCAAATAAGTACGTGAATAAAAATAGCATAGGCTGGGAAGAGATGTAGAACCAAATGTGATTTAGCCCCTTTCTTTATGTACTACTCAATTGGAATTTGGTAGGCTGATATACGGAAGGAATGCCTACTTTTGCGCCCAAATTTCTCCCTTTCATCCTATGGCAGCACAAAAACCAACACTACCAAAAGGAACCCGCGATTTTGGCCCTCAGCAAATGGCAAAACGCAACTACATTTTTGATGCTATCCGTAGCACATTTAAGAAGTTTGGGTATCAACCGCTGGAGACTCCTAGTATGGAAAACCTGAGTGTACTCACTGGGAAATACGGCGATGAAGGAGATCAGCTGCTTTTCAAAATATTGAACAACGGTGATTTCCTGAAAGGGACCTCCACCGAAGATCTTCACTCAGGGAGTAAGTCCATGCTACCCAAGATCTCCAAGAAAGGCTTGCGCTATGACCTTACGGTTCCTTTTGCACGCTATGTAGTAATGAACCAAGGTCAACTAACCTTCCCTTTTAAGCGATATCAAATTCAACCGGTGTGGAGGGGAGACCGCCCACAGCACGGTCGGTATCAGGAATTTTATCAGTGCGATGCCGATGTGGTTGGTACCGAGTCACGAATCAGCGAAGCAGAGATTGTGTTGATGATCAAAGAGGTCTTCGAGAAGTTAAGGTTCCAGGACTATGAGATCAAAATCAACCACCGGGCCATCTTGGCGGGAATGACAGAAGCAGTAGGAGCCCCCGGTCGTGAATCCGAGTTCTGTGTGGCAATTGATAAACTGGACAAGGTAGGTGAGGAGCAGGTACTAAAGGAGTTGGGTGAACGTGGCTTTTCTACAGATGCGGTGGAGAAAGTAAAACCCTTGTTGGATGTAACGGGCACTAACGAAGAGAAGATAGCCTTCCTCAAAGAGTTTTTGGGAAACAGCGAAGCCGGACAGACAGGCTTGTCGGAGCTTTCGGAGGTGTGGGAATACTTGGCCGCTTTTGGTACTGAGGTGCCCCAGCTGGTGTTTGATCCCACTCTGGCTCGCGGGCTTAGCTACTATACAGGCTGTATCTTAGAGGTAAAGCCCACTTCGGTGAAGATGGGCAGCATAAGTGGCGGTGGCCGATATGATAACCTCACTGAGGTATTTGGCGGTAACCGTATGCCCGGTGTGGGCTTCTCCTTTGGGGTAGATCGCATTTACGATGTGCTGGAGGAACTCAATCTGTTTCCAGAAGATCAGACGGTAGGGGTAAAAGTGATGATCACCAATTTTGATCCTACTTCTGAGAAACATTCCCTGGGACTCCTACATCAGTTACGACAAGCGGGGGTGGCTTCCGAGATCTACCCAGAGCCTGCTAAAATGAAAAAACAGTTCAACTATGCGGATAAGAAGAACATTCCGTTTGTACTGCTAGTAGGAGAACAGGAAATTGCAAATAATAAGTACGGTCTTAAGAATATGAAGACCGGAGAGCAAAAGGACGTAGCGCTGGACGAATTGCTACAACAATTACAGGCGTAGGCTTAGCCTCAATAGTATTGTGTAGGGGATAGGGTAACAGCTATCCCTTTTTTGAATTACCACTTTTTTCGAAAACCAAGGATGGAGAATACTTTTTACATCACCGATGCCCCACTTACGCTGGGCATAATGAAGGAGGTATTGGACAATAACTGTAAGCTGGAACTAAGTGAAGAAAGCGTGCAGCGAATTGTTAGGTGCCGCGAATACCTGGATGATAAGCTTGCCCAATCAGACGAACCCTACTACGGGATCAATACCGGATTTGGTAGCCTCTACAAGCACAAGATTGGGAAAGAAGCACTTACGGAATTGCAAGAGAATCTAGTACGGTCGCATGCCTGTGGTACGGGTGCTGAGCTACCGCAAGAGATTGTACGGTTAATGCTTCTGCTTAAAATTCAGTCGCTATCCTACGGGCATTCCGGTGTGCAGTTGAGCACTGTTAAGCGGTTGATCGATTTCTTCAACGAAGAGGTGTACCCCATCGCCTACGAGTTTGGCTCACTCGGAGCTTCTGGTGACCTGGCACCCTTGGCCCACTTGAGTTTACCCTTAATGGGGGAAGGAGAGGTGTATCACCAAGGAGAAAAACTGTCTGGTGCACAATTGATGGAAAAAATGGGTTGGGAGCCGGTTCGCTTGCAGGCCAAAGAGGGGCTGGCTTTGCTTAACGGTACACAGATGATGGCGGCCTATGGGGTGTGGTCGGTGTGGCACGGTAAGCGACTGCTTACTTTGGCAAATATGGTGGCCGCTCTTTCATTGGACGCCTTTGATGGTCGGCTAGACCCGTTCCAGGACCGTATCCAGCATGTGCGTAAGCACAAGGGCCAGTTGCGGGTGGGACAGCATTTCCAGCATCTGTTGGAGGGTAGTGAGCTACAAAAGCGCCACAAGCCCCATGTGCAAGACCCCTATTCTTTTCGATGTATCCCCCAGGTACATGGTGCATCGCGCGATGCCATTGCCTATGTGGATACTGTGATAGCGGAGGAGATCAATAGTGTAACGGACAACCCGTTGATATACCCGGAGGAGGATTGTATTGTATCTGGCGGTAACTTTCATGGCCAGCCCTTGGCCATGGTGTTGGATCATCTTGCCATTGCGGTGCACGAATTGGGTAGTATCTCTGAGCGGCGTACATTCCAGCTGATCTCTGGTTCGCGTGGCTTGCCCGATTTTTTGGTGGCCGAGCCTGGGCTCAATTCCGGGTTGATGATCCCTCAGTATACCGCTGCAGCCATTGTAAGTGCTAATAAGCAATTATGTACGCCTGCGTCTATCGATAGTATCGTTTCCTCTAACGGGCAGGAAGATCATGTGAGTATGGGAGCGAATGCGGCAACCAAAACTTACCGAGTATTACAAAATGTTTACCGCATATTAGCTATTGAGTTGCTTACCGCTTCTCAGGCGTTATATTTTAGGAAAGAAGAGAAAACAAGCCCCGTGCTGGAAAGCTTCCTTGGCAATTTCCGAGAGGGGGTGTCGTTTATCGAACATGACCGGATATTGCACCACGATATGGTGAAGGCGGAGACGTTCTTGACCGATGTGGTGTTGGATGAAACATACTTTTGAAGCCCAATCTCTTATTCATACTATTTGGCTGGTTGATTATGAGCCCTGCTTGGGCTCAGACTCCCATCACCGCGGAGGTGACTCGTGGGTGTGCCCCTTTCACTGTTGAGCTGGACTCCGTAGGCGAAGTGGGCTTGGTTTACCTCATTCTTTATAATAACCTACAAGATACCTCCCGAGATCTGTCTTTTACTTATACGGAGCCGGGGACAGATAGTATCATGGTGGTGATCCAACGGTTAGACGAACCGTATTTTATTCCTGTTATTATTGAGCCAGCGATTCCACCCGAATTTGAGGTGTTTACTTGTGCCAATAACGAGGTGAGAGTGGAGCTAGTAAATCCCCTTTATGATGAGTATCGATATGTGTTTGATGCTCAGGATACCCTAGAATCTACCAATCCTAGTCAGCCACAAGAGTATACGTTTTCGGGGGTAGGTACCTATTCCATCACCGTTGAAGGTAGCTTTACTGGGGCGGCACAAAATTGTCCGGTTGCTACTACCACGCTTACCACCCGTGATGCACTTACCGCGCCGCAGTTTTCCTCTCTCATCGCACTTTCGGATACCGAATTGCAGGTAGAGGGTGTGTTAGCTGAAAATACCGAACATCGTTTGGAAGTGGGATTATCGAGCCAATCATTCACTAATGATCAGGCAATCAATCAGTCTGGCCCCCTGAATGCTGCCTTTTCTGTGCCTGCCAGCCCTTTTCATTGTGTACAGTTGGTAGCCTCCGACGCTTGTTCAGGTCAAGAAGCAAGGAGTGAAATACTCTGTACTGCTTCGGTCATTGCGGGTGCTTCCCAAGGATTTAATTCCATTCAGTTGGCCAGCGAGGCTATTGCCAACGCCAACTATACCGTGACTAAAAATGGGGCTACGCTGCTCAACTCGGAGACTTTGCCTCCTTTTGTAGGGGATGCTTCAGTAGAGTGTAATGAGCCGTACGATTATCAAGTACAAATTACCCACCCGGGTGGTGGGGTGTCCTATAGCCTTATTTCCAGTGTGGTTGGGCTAGCTCCCAGCAGTCCTACTGCCTTGACGGCCCCCATTGTGAGTGTTTCCGGATCGGCAGTAGATCTCTCGTGGGGCGCCCCAAGCGAAGGGAGTGTAGCTACCCATTATATCTATAGGAATACGGGGCTCATAGATTCTACTGCAGGTACAGCACTCTCATACACTGACTTGGCAGCAAATGCTGATCAGGCTCCTGTTTGCTATGCCATTACTTACCAAGATGTTTGTGAAGGCTTTTCAAACCCCTCAGATTCTGCTTGCTCTATCTTTCTGCAACAAGGAGCCACTACAGGTAATGTCTTTACTGTGGAATGGACAGCTTACGTTGGGGATTCAGTCAGCTCTTATCAGGTGTTGGTAACGGATCCTGATGGGATGAGCTTGGGTACTTTTGATGCCGGCCTTAATACAGAAGCACTCATAGATCTTGGAACTAGTTTGCCCGAGGAAGTCCAAGTGGTGGTTCGGGCTCAATTAGTAGATGGTTCCACACAGGTGTTTTCTAATGTCATCACTGTCTCCTTTACTTCCAATTTTGGGCTACCCAATGCATTCACTCCAGATGGGGATGACTTGAATGACGTGTTTGCCCTAAAAGGAAACTTTTTGGCTCAGGGACTGCTTGAGGTATACAACCGATGGGGTGAACAAGTATTTCGTACGGAGGAGGCTCACCTAGGTCAAGGATGGGACGGATCTTTCGCAAACCAGCCTGCACCTACAGGTATTTACAGTTATTACGTACGGGTACAGGACATCAATGGGAATATTATTGAACGTAGAGGGCGGGTTTTTCTCCTGAGGGAGGAGTAAATTGCCCCTCAATTGGTCTTCAGCGGAAGATCTCCGTAAGTAAGAGAATAAGGATATGGATATGTTTAAAATGTTGGGCCAGATGAAAGAGGTCCAAAAGAAACTCAAAGAGGCGCAGGAAAATTTAGGAGAGATTACAGCCACGGGCGATGCCGGGGCCGGTATGGTCACCGCAACTGTGAATGGTAAGCGAGAACTCCTGAGTGTGGCCGTAGACGATTCCTTACTTACCCCCAACGATAAAGAGATGCTGCAGGATTTGGTAGTAGCAGCTGTAAATAAGGCACTACGCGAAGTAGAAGAGAAGGCCCAGGATCAGTTACAACAGTCCACCGGAAACTTGTTCAACATCCCTGGATTCGACCCCAGCCAGTTTACCTAAATGGCAGATACCTCTCGTGTAGCGGTTGTAATCCTTAACTACAATGGCCGCTCCTTCCTAGAACAATTTTTGCCAGGAGTACTCGCACACAGCTCAGACAGTGAAGTAATTGTGGCTGACAATCAATCTACTGACGATTCGGTAGAATGGATGAAGGAAAACCACCCACAAGTCCGCCTGATCATCAACCCCAAAAATGGTGGTTTCGCTCAAGGATACAATGTGGCCCTGCAACAAGTAAAGGCGGAGTATTATGTCTTACTAAACTCCGATGTAGAAGTAACTCCAGGGTGGGTGGAGCCTTTACTAGACTGTATGGAAAGCGCCCCAAGTCTGGGAGCCTGCCAACCAAAAATCAAGGCCTTTCACCAAAAGAATTCATTTGAATACGCGGGTGCGGCCGGGGGATACATGGATTCACTAGGATATCCCTTTTGTCGAGGAAGAATATTTGACCACCTGGAACAGGATCATGGGCAGTACGATGATTCAAGGCCAATTTTTTGGGCTACTGGCGCTTGTATGATGATTCGTAGTGAGCTATATCATCAACTTGGGGGGCTGGATGAGGACTTTTTTGCCCATATGGAAGAGATTGATATGTGCTGGCGCATGCAGCATATGGGTTATCAATTGCAGTATGTACCTCATAGCACCGTATTTCATGTGGGCGGAGGTACCTTGAATGCAACTTCTCCCTTCAAGACCTACTTGAACTTTAGGAACAACCTATGGCTCATTACAAAGAACTTACCGACTACTCAGTTTGTCTGGAAGTTCCCTCTTCGGTTGATTTTAGATGGCTTGGCGGGTCTTAAATTTCTAGTGGAAGGGAAAGGTAATCATACCCGTATGATCGTAAAAGCCCATTTTAATGCCTACGCTAGTTTGGGAAAAATGTGGGGTAAACGGAAGCAGTTTCCACCCAAAACCTCCCCGTTGGTGGTAAAGAAATGGTTATTTCTTCAGTATTTTCTCATGAAAAAGCACACGTTTTCGGAGATAATTCCCGAGAAATTGCCCTGATAAATTCAGGATTCCCATGGGGGATTAGTAATACCAGAGCTGTTTTTTTCTCCTCAAGTATTGACGCATATTCATGATAAACGCCAATCCCAAATAAGCGATAATAGGGGAGCCAAAGGTGATGAAGGAACTGTAAATGAAGAACTTACGGATCTGAATGGTAGGTATGCCCATTTTGGCACCCAACTTTGTGCACACTCCAAAAAAGGTGTATTCAAAGAAAGATCTCAAGTGCTTCATAACCATAAATATAGAACAATATTATAACTGGTGTTATTCGCCTTTAATTTTACCCTCATCTAACTTTTTAGTTGGATGATTGCAATACTTACCATGAACAGATAATTTCGCATCGAATTCGACCTAAATTACTAAACAATGATCCAAATGAGAAGATTGGTCTTTTCCCTAGCTTTGATTGGTACCCTTACCTTATCAGGCTGTGCACTTGATCAAATGATCAAAGCTGCGGCTGAACAGGATGTAGTGGTTACTCCCAATCCGCTGGAACTCCATGCCGACACGGTTACCTTTGAAGTATCAGCCACTTTGCCTTTGAAAATGCTCAAAAAGGGCAAAATCTACACTATCTATCCATTCTATACCTACAACGGTACAGAGTTGGCACTGGAAGGCATCGAATTCAAAGCGGACGACTTCACCGATCCTACAGTTCAACCTCGCTTGACTCAGAGCTTCTCATTCCCTTACACTCCTGAGATGAAGCAAGGTGAGATATTTGTAGAAGGCGAAGCTCGTGACCCTAATAATGGTAAAAGCGTTCGCACACCTGCTCGTCTGAAGCTTGTAGACGGTGTTATTACCACTTCTTTGCTCACTCAAGATCCTTTCGGCGTTACTTTCGCTGAGCATGGTTACAACAACCAAGAGGAGCTAATCCCTACTAACATTAGCTTCTTCTTTGAGCAAGGTCGTTCACAACTGCGCCGTAGCGAAACCCGCAGCGACCGCGGTCAAGAATTTGACGCCTTTATTGCTGCTAAGAACGTAACCCGCACCGTAACCATCACAGGTACTCACTCTCCAGAAGGTTCTGAGCGAATCAACTCTGACTTGGCCAAAGATCGTGCTGAGGCTATCGAAGAGTGGTATCGTGATCAAATGGATAAATACGATTACCAAGGAATGGCTGATAGCATCGAGTTTATCTTGAAGCCAGTAATTGAAGATTGGGGTTTGTTCTTGGAAATGCTTGATGATTACAACGAAATTAGCGCTGAAGAAAAAGGACAGGTTCGTCGTATTGTAGGCGGTTCTGGAGACTTCGAAAGCAAAGAGGACGAGTTGGGTAAGCTACCTTTCTATAAGCAATTGTTTGACGATCTGTATCCTGAACTGCGTCGTGCCAAGTCAGACATCCTGACTGTTAAGCCTAAGAAATCAGATGCTCAGATTTCCATCCTGGCTAAGCAAGTGGCTGACGGCTCTATCTCTGCTGATACACTTACCATTGAGGAGATGATGTATGCTGCTACGCTGACTCCTTCTATGGAAGAGAAGATGAACATTTATGCTGCAGCGGTTAAAAAGGCTGATACCTGGCAGGCACACAACAACTTGGGCGCATCCTTGTTGGCATTGGCTAGCCGTAGCGGTGACCAAGCTCAAATTGAAAAGGCGGTAACTCACTTGGAGCAAGCCAAATTGAAGGTAAGCAACAATGCAATGCCTGCGGCAAACCTGGGTATGGCATATTACATGCAAGGCAACTACGAAGGTGCTTATGAAACCATGAACGAGGCAGCTGACATGCGTCCTAGCACTGACCTGATGCGTCAAGTAAATGCTGTTCGTGGTGTGGTAGAGATTAAGAAAGGAATGTACAACCAAGCGGTTACCACCTTTGCCAACATTGAAGGCAATGCTCCTAACTATACCAACAAAGGTTTGGCTATGATCTTGAACAAGGATTACCAGACTGCACGTACTGCTTTGGGTGATGCTATCGAAGAAGATTCAAATTATGCCATGGCATATTATTTGGCAGCAGTAGCAGCTGCTCGTTTGAAGAACGAGGCAGACGTAATTGCTAACCTAGTAAAGGCCATTGATGCAAATCCTGAGTTGAAGGAGATGGCTGTAATCGATCTCGAATTCACTAATTACCAAGACAGCGCTGATTTCCAGGCTGCTCTTGACTAAGGAATATCCATTCTTCTTAGGAGCCTCCCGGATTCAATCCGGGAGGCTTTTTTGTTATATACCCAGCCTAAATTGGATTCTCAAGGTAAGTGGATAAGTAATTTTTTGTGTAAGAAGTTGGTTGTTAGTTGTTTATGAATTTTTTCTTGATTGTAATATTTAGGTAATACAGGGTTGAGTTGTACGTAACAGCGTTCGGGTAGAAAGGCGCTATTTTTGTGCCGTATAAGGATTGTACAATTATGGCATTTAGGGTTAGTACTAGCATTAAGCTAAAACTGAGGATATCCTTTCTCACACTCATAGTTCTCTCTGCAATTGGCGCCTTCGTTTCTTTTCGCCTCATGAGTGATGTAAATGCCTATCAAGAATCCAAAAACCAGATTAGTGCTTTGATGATTGAGCTCAATGAGGCTCGCAAAGCAGAAAAAGACGTACTGCTGTATGACCGCCGGACCGTCGATTTCTTAGAGGATGGTGAAAGCCGGAATGTAGGAAGGCACCAAGATCATATGGAAGAAGTCTACACGATCCTGGATAGGCTTACGGAAGACGAAATTGTAAATACCTTGGACCTTGGCGGATCTCTAGAGAAAATCAAGCGGTCTGCCCGTGGATATCAGGCCACCTTTGAAGAGCTTATTCGGCAAATGGTGCGGCGTGGATTTAAAGACCATGGCCTAGAGGGAGAAATGAGGGAATACGTACACAATCTGCAGGATTGTGACTCGGACGCTGAAAAAGTCTTTGCCTTTCAATTGCGCAGGCATGAGAAGGATTTTTTCATGCGTTTAGATGATAAGTATGTCACCCGTTTACACCAGACAGTTGATGATTTTTTAGACTTCCTTCACAAGGGCTCCATGCCTCATATGACTCCGGAGTACTTATATCGTGTAACAAATGGCGTTCAGGCTTATCGTAATCACTTTGATAAGATTGTAAAAGCAGATCGTAATATTGGTTTGACGGATGATGATGGCTTGCGTGGGAAGTTGAAAGATCAAGCCAGTGTAGTTGAGCCACAAATCGAATTTGTGTATGAGGCTATTAATGCCCAGACTACTAAACTTCAGCGGGACGCCCTGCTGGTGATGATCGTCTCCTTTAGCTTATTACTCATTGGTGGTGTAGTGATGAGTTTAGTGCTTTCCGGTGCCATCTCTCGCCCTATTATCCTGCTGGATAAGGTAATCAGAAGCATACTGGCCGGAAAGGAAGATGCTGAGAATGAGCTAGACGGTATAGATCAGCGTGATGAAATTGGTAGTCTAATGAAGAACTTTAGGTTCATGCTGGCCAATCTTCGGCAGAACATGACCTTAGTACAAGAGAAAAATGCCAAGCTAGAAAAGGCCAAAGAGGCAGATAAAAAGAGGAATTGGTCCATGGAGGGGTTAGCCCTGTTTGGTGAAATTCTCAAAAACCCAGACGACCTGGCCATGATTGGCAGTGAGGTGATCGGTAATTTGGTGAAGTATCTGAAGGCTAGCCAAGGGGCTATTTTTGTTGCCGGCGATACGGAAGATGGAGAACCTCCTTACATGGAAATGGTGGCTTGTTATGCCTGGAAACGGCATAAGAAGGCCGGACAGAAGGTCGGTTATGGTGATGGTTTGATCGGTACTGTTTGGAGAGATCAAGAAACACTGTATCATACAGACATACCTGGAGATTATATTAGAATACAATCTGGGCTAGGTGGTGCTCAGCCCACAGCCTTGCTGATAGTGCCCATCAAGACCCAAAACAACGTTATTGGAGTGATAGAGGTGGCTTCGTTGTTTGGTTTGCTACCTTATGAGATTGAGTTTGTTGAGCGATTAGCTGAGCGTATTGCTACCACACTTTCGGCTGTGAAGTTGCAAGAACGTACACGCATTCTTCTGAAGGAATCGCAGCAAATGACAGAAGAGCTACAAGCAAATGAGGAGGAGATGCGGCAGAATATGGAGGAACTGCAGGCTACGCAAGAGGAGATGCATCGTAGTACGGCAGAGTTAAATCATTCTTTGGGTGCGGTACAGCTGTTCTATGATATTCATAAAGACATTGTTAATAAGGTATACGATGGAGTGATCATTAGCAATGATCGTTTTCTGGTTAAGTACGTCAATGATTACATTCTCAGAAAGCTTTCCTTTGACCAAACTGAGCTATTAGATTGTTCGGTCAACCAACTCTTTACAGAGGATATGAGCCGGCTGGTCCAGGATATGGAGTATGACCCTACCTATATTCTTAATCACTTCTCTGATGCCCAGACCGTAGAGATACATGACAAGCTTGGCCACGTCATAAAAGTAGATTTGGTGGTTACAAAACTACAGTGCAACGGTGAAACCTATTTTGCCTTTTTGTTTCAGAAAAGCAATGTAGCTGCAGATTCTGCCAATGAATACCTGGCCCATCTGATGCAAAAAACAGGGACGTCTGATGAGCGTGAACGAGCTACTGTTCGCTAATCCTGGTTCTCAGTATTCATCTTGTCTAGGTGATGCAAAACCCCAAAATCGAATGGGGACCAAATAGAAGTAGGTACTTCGATCTCTTTTAGCCCTTCGTTCACCCAGTTATTACAGGTATACAGGAAATAGTACCCTTTGCGAGCAGCAATAAAATGGTCCCTTTCAGGGTATCCTGCTCCTTGCATGGGTATGAGTTTGCCGCTCTTATTGTATTCAAAAAAATCTACGATATACTGGAGTAGGGTGTCAAGTTGGTCGTGGTTTACCTTGATGGGCCGCCAATGACTTTGCGGGTTTCGGAAGTACGAAAAATGGAGTGCTGCGGGGCTAGGCCATAATGCAGCTTTAACAGCCGTTGAGAAGGTAAGATCTGACCAGGTAGGGGTAGATGTAAAGAAAGCCGCTTCACCCCAGCCAATACCTACCCACTGGTACCTTCGGGGCATGCCCACCGTTTTCTTCCAATCATTTGGTACGCTCTCCCACGGAAGGAAGAAATCAAGGTGTACTCCATTACTACCTACATACATAGTAATAGAGTTATCAACGGATGGGAGAGGGGATACTTTTGCAGGTAGATAACTAAAGACTATCGCAGCTAGTACATAAAGCAAAAGGAGGCCCAAAAAGCCTCCTATTCCTATTAGTATTTTCCGAATGAGCTTGCGAATCATTTCCTAAGAAACGACAGTATCGTCTCTTCGTATGCTTCGAAGCCCATGATTTCGGGTACGTTTATATGAGTGGCACCTTCTACGGGTACTAGAGTAGCTTCTTCCCCTTGGTAGTTGTTGTAGAGGGGGAGTCCATTGCTTTCGTAGTCGATGTAGTCATCGGCTGTACCATGAATCAATAGCATCGGCTGTTCTACCTCAGATATTTTGGAAATGTTGTCCAGTTCATTTAATGAGGAGAAAAACGAGATGTCTAGCGCAACACCCAGTACATCTTGTGAAAGGGTGGCAATACTAGCTAGTGGTGCTTCTAGCATAAGTTTTTCTGGACGCATTACTCGGGGGCTTGCCGTAAGTTCTACTGAGGGGGCAGAACCCAAGCTCACGCCATAGTAAACCATGCGGTCTTCTGTACCCCCTTGCTCTTCAAGCCAGTTAAGCCCCGCAGCTACGCCCAAATACATGTTTTCTTCAGAGATTTGTCCGTCGGCCAAGCCATATCCCAGGTATTCAGGAACCAAAATCCCGTAATTTCCTTTCCCACCTACGTTACCAAGAATAGTGGCTCGGTAGAAGGCACTTTCTATAGTAGAAGCGTTGCCATGGCAGTATACAATGACGGTGTCTGTATCGATAGTGCTTACATCGCCCAGATAAAGTGCGTACGTAGTAGCCGTATTACCCAGGTCGTCTACAGTTTCCAGTGTGAGCAGCGTCCGCTCTTCTTCAGAGAAGAACATCGACTCATCACTGAGCATATCATTGGTGTACCCATATTCAAAGGTGTATTCGCCTGATTCGGGAATGCGGCCCCCAGAAAGGAAGAAATCCTCCACATCGATACAACTGCTAAGTAGAACAGTCAAGCTTAAAGTGAATAGTGTATACTTCATTATTTCTGGAATGCTTTGAAGTTGATGGTATAATAAAACGCCCACTGGCCTTGACCTGCTACCCCAATATGCGCAATAATGGCGTCGCGGTTGCCTTCATTGAAACCCAGATACTTGGCTTCCCATTGATGATGGAATTTCCTCCCATCTAAACCAAGGCCTACCCCAACCCAAGGACGCCAAAAGCCGGTATTCAAAGCAACGGATTGATTGGCCGCCAAATCGAACGTATGACCAGAGCTACCGTACCAGTATAGTTTGTCAGTGAATTGCTGATATACATTGAGGCTGGCCTCAGGCATAAATTTGGTAGCACCCGAGAGGAAGGATACGAAGGATTGCATACCTCCACTGGCGCTTACACCTAGTTGATTGCCTTCGGGCATTCTCAGGCCATAGGTAGCTCCTAAGTCCAAATGCAAGGTTCTGATGAAGATGGGCGTTACGTCCCAAGCTCCATACACGCTTAATCGATCAGAAACGCCGTAGGCCCCCTGTAAAGAAATGAAAGGAACTAAGACCTCGCTTCTGTTAGCGTCTAGCTTGAAAGCTACTACGGGACCGCCTGCCGAAACCCCAACTTGGGTTTCCTTCTCGGCCAATGGCCGGACTACTCGCGTAGTACTACAACTTGCTCCTAACAACACTACCCCTAAGAGCAAGACTATGTGATTGGTCTTCATCAATATATTGGTATATAGATTTATCTCGGAATTAACTATACAATCCTAAATAGTACAAATTTGTTACAAAGAACTGTGGTAGTCTAAAGGACGAACGGGTACATTTTTTCCTTGTAATTTGCTTAAGCCTACCTCGCCTTTTCCAAGGCTGGAATTGATCCATTCTATTAACTTTGCCCCGATGCGCATAGGAATATTTTTCGGTGGTCCCTCCCGTGAACGGGAAGTAAGTTTTGCCGGGGGACGAACCGTATACGATAACCTCTCAAAGGAGCTATTTACCCCAGTTCCAGTATTTGTAGATAGCCTGGGTAATTTCATTCTGTTGGACTGGCAGTACATTTACAAAGGAACAATTCGGGATTTTTTTCCACCCGCCCAGTTTCTTCCGCCCTCGCCACATCAATTTCAAGTATACCTGGAAAGCCTAGGCAAGCTGGAACCTGCCGCCTTGCAGAGCATCTTGCATGAGGTAGGTACTCCGTTGCAGCCTTCAGAATTCCGTGACTACATGGATTTTGCCTTTCTAACCTTACACGGTCCTTTTGGCGAGGATGGCAATCTGCAGGGACTCTTGGAGTGGTACGGTATTCCTTACTCCGGCGCTGGAGTTTTACCCTCAGCGATTGGCATTAATAAAATAGCCCAACGTCAGTTTTTGGATGCCTTCCAATTTGCTTCCCCCCAGCACCAGGTAGTGACCAGAGACGAGTGGCTTTCCGTAACAGACCCAGGTCAGCTGATGCAGAGCTTGGGTGACCACTTGGGCTTTCCTCTGGTTATCAAAGCTCCCCAGCAAGGCTCATCCATTGGGGTATCTGTCCTAAAAGAGCCCGATGTAAAGGAATTTGTGGCGGCTGTAGAACGAAGCCTGTTCATAAAGGCTGTCGACTTGAAGGAATGGAGCGGCCTAAGTGAGTCACAGAAACGTTCTTTCCTCATACAATTAGTAGACATTCGCGACGGTATAGGATTACCTGTCAGGGCCGAAGAGCAGACTATTTATCATCCGGAAACGCTATGGACCTGGCTGGATAATCAGGCTGAAGCCGGAGAGACATCGGTTGCCCTGACCTCCTTTCATGCAGAAGAAGCGGTGTTGTTCGAAAGCTTTCTTTCCGGTCAGGAATTTTCCTGTATTGTAGTAGAGCAGGAAGATGGAACCCCGCTGGCATTGCCACCTACCCAGATTATAAAGGGCGATCAAGTATTTGACTATCGTAGCAAATATCTGCCTGGCATGAGCCGTAAGGTTACCCCTATAGAGGTGCCTGAGAGCGTACTGGGCACCATTCGGAAAGAATGCGAACGTTTGTATTCGGCCATACAGGGGCAAGTATATGCCCGAATTGATGGGTTTGTAAATGATGCTGGAGAGGTGTTTTTAAATGACCCGAATACAACCTCCGGCATGTTGCCATCATCCTTTTTCTTCCACCAAGCAGCAGAGATAGGGCTCAATCCCACACAATTCCTATCCTTTATCATTCGCACCTCTTTGGCGGCTCGTATCCGTATCGGCAAGGATAACCATCGGCTTCGTGACCTTCTGAGTACCCTGGATGCCTCTATCGAGAGTCAAAAGCAGCAAGCAGATGATAAGGTGCCCGTAGCCGTAATTATGGGAGGATGGTCCTCAGAACGCCATATCTCTGTGGAAAGCGGAAGAAACATCTATGAAAAGCTTTCTTCAAGTGCTAAGTATCGGCCTGTTCCTGTGTTCTTATCCGGGAAGTCGGGGGATTTTCAGTTGACCGCTCTGCCTATACAGGTGCTACTGAAGGATAATGCTGATGATATCAGAGAGAAAATTGCTCATTCTACCTTAAGCACTCACCCCGTTCTCCAAAAAATACGGGAGGAGGCGCAGGGTATTACCCAAAAGTATGCGGGTGCGCCTCAGTTTCGGGCTGAGCCGATAACATTGGAAGAAATGGCCGATAAGGTAGAGGCCGTTTTTATTGCCCTACACGGCCGGCCGGGAGAGGATGGCGAGATCCAGCAGTCATTGGAAAAACTAGGACTACCCTACAATGGATCGGGGGTAGCTAGCTCACAGGTCACTATCAATAAGTTTGAGACTACCGAGCGGCTTGCCAAAGAAGGGGTGAAGGTTGCCGGCCATACTTTGGTGCACGAGGAGGCTTGGTTGGCCAATCGTGAGGCAGAGCTGGATAGGGTTGAGCGAGCCTTTGGCTTTCCTTTGATTGCCAAACCGGCAGATGACGGTTGTAGCTCTGCGGTGAAAATGATCAAGAACACAGCAGAGTTGGGAGCGTTTGCGGATATGATTTTTAGAAAGGAAGAGCCCCTAACTCCAGGCTTGATTGATATTTTGAACCTGAAGGCAAACGAGGAATTCCCGCAGAAGAGCTATTTCTTGGTAGAAAACCTGATCTCGAAAGGAGATGCAGAGTACTTTTTGGAAATAACGGGTGGCCTGCTCACACATTATGAGGATAACGGCTCGGTTCGTTATGAACTTTTTGAGCCTTCAGAAGCACTGAGCTCATCTGAAATTCTATCCCTTGAGGAGAAATTTCTGGCAGGCGAAGGGCAAAATATTACTCCCGCACGGTATACTCCTTTTCCAGAAAGGCACGATGAAGTTTCCCGGCAAGTGCGCCAAGAGCTAGAGCGAGTAGCCCGCATCCTAAATGTGGAGGGGTATGCCCGAATAGATGCCTTTGTTAAAATATTCCCTGACCAGCGGGTGGAGACCTGGATTATTGAGGTAAATTCCCTGCCGGGAATGACACCGGCAACCGCGATTTTCCACCAAACGGCACTCAATGATTATACCCCGTATGCATTCATTGACGCCATACTAGAATACGGTAAGCAGCGTGTGCTAGCAACTTCTACCACAACGGCCTAACTCATGAAATTTAAACTCAAAGCACAAACTCCCCTCGATTTTCTGATTCATTTGGGAATCATGGTAGTGGTGGGGGCTTTATTGTTGGTAGGCTTTTTCTATATCTATTTACCTTCGGCTACTCAGCACGGCACTTCGGTGACGGTGCCTGATTTGGCGGGTAAATCTATGGACGAAGTGACCGAGCTTTTAGAGGCTCAAGGGTTACGTTTCGAAGTACTGCAAGACTCTGGGTATCAGGAAGAGGCAGAGCCTAAGTCGGTTTTATTACAAGATCCTGAAGGCAGTAAGGCTGTAAAAGAAGGGCGAAAGGTTTATCTGACACTCAATTCGGTGATTCCTCCTTCTGTGGTGATGCCCAACCTTACCAACGGTTCCTCCTTTCGAAATGCTCAACTGGTGCTCAAGAGTCTGGGGTTGCGTATAGGTACCATTAGCTACCGGCCAGATATGGCCGTGGGTACCGTTTTGGAACAGCGCTATAATGGAAAAGAAGTAGGCGAAGGGTTTCCTGTTCCCTTAGGTGCGGAAATTGACCTGGTGCTTGCCGAGAGTTATGGGTCCCGAAATTTTGCCATGCCTTTGCTAAAAGGCCTTCCGTTGGCCCAGGTCGAGTTTACGCTTCGAGGAATGCAATTGGCGTTGGGTGAGGTAACCTATATTCCAGATACCGAAGGCACTCCCGGCGTGGTTTCTGACCAGTACCCCGATCCTGGTAACGGCGTGAAGATTGGTGACAAGGTCAATGTGGTCTTGTTTGAAGGGGAGCCCATCATTGAAGAAGATCAAGAGTTGGATAGTTTGAATTCTTCTTTGATGCCTTTAGATCTCAATCCTTAATTTTCTGATACCTATGAAAGCACGCCCTCGTTCTCTTCTGGATATCATTAAGCAGCTAGTCATCATGGGAGTGGTGGTAGCTGCCTTGGTCTTACTTTTCTTTTTTGTCTATCTGCCTGCTACCACCAACCATGGGGAGAGTATTACCGTGCCGGATTTGGTGGGCATGCCCATAGATGAGATTGAAGACTTTCTAAGCCGGCGAGATTTACGCTTTGAGGTACTTCCAGATTCGGGTTTTTCAGAGGATTACCCTCCGCTCACAGTGCTCTTGCAAGAACCTAGGGCTGAAAGCCAGGTGAAGGAAGGGCGGAAGATTTATCTTACTGTAAATGTGCTGAACCCGCCGCTAGTGCGAATGCCGGATTTGACTTTGGGTTCCTCGTATGATAATGCTAAGCTGCTATTAAAGAGTCAGGGATTACGCGTGGGCAATATCTCTTACCGAGCAGATGCTGCTGAAGGCACCGTATTGGAACAATGGTATAAAGGAAAAGAAATAAGCGCCAATACCCTGGTGCCCAAAGGTGCAGCCATCGATTTGGTCCTTGCAGATGGATATGGTGATCGTGATTTTCCTATGCCCTTACTAAAGGGGCTTAGCATGGAGGAAGCCATGTTCCAGATCGATGGGAATGAGCTAGCGCTAGGTGGGGTTACTTACGTACCAGATACTGCGGGACTTCCGGGTATTGTGGTAGACCAATTTCCTGATCCGGGTAACGGCGTGAAAGTGGGAGATGAAGTGAGAATAATGATTTACGAAGGAGATGCTGAGTTTGATGACCCGCTACTAGATAGCCTCAATCAAACCCTAAATTAATGGCAATACGCTTCTCTCATTTTCGTTACCGGACTATGACCTTAGCTTTTCGACTACTCCTCCTAACCACCGGCTTATTATTTGGAAGTTTTGCACAAGCCCAGCTGTTGGAAATGCCAATACGCATGGCCGAACCTAGTTCCCAGGGGCAGGCAATGGCTCGTGGCGAAGCTAGTACCCTGGCACTTCCCTTCTGGGATGATTTTAGTGGATGGGGTAGCATACCAGACACCGCCAAATGGCAGGACAGTCCTAATGTTTACGTGAATGATGGGATTGCCATCAATCCTCCATCCGTGAAAGCTGCGACCTTTGATGGCGTAGATGTAAATGGGAAATCCTACTCTGATGACAATCTAGCGTACGGACCTACGGATCAGCTAACGAGTTGCCCGATAGATTTGGCCACGGCCGCGGCGGTTACTTATGCCAACGCTACAGACCAGACCAACTACCGGAATTCCCTGTATTTAAGCTGGTACTGGCAGAAGCAGGGCAATGGAGAACAGCCTGATGCTGAAGATAGTCTGCGACTTGAATTTTTAGATGCATCGGGCGTCTGGCAGTCTATTTGGTCAGTAACTGGTGAGGTAGATGTCACGGAAGAAGAATGGCAGTATGAAACCATTCAAGTTCCCTTTGCGCTGTGGCATGATCAATTTCAGTTTCGCTTTACAGCCTACAGTCGGCGCACTGCCAACTTTGATTCCTGGCATATCGACTATGTGTACATGGATGTCTGGAGGACCGAAAATAACTCAATCATTCGCGACCGAACTCTCGTTACAGCTCCCGGTTCTATTTTTGGAGATTATGCGGCCCTTCCCCGTCACCATTTTGATCCTGAGCAAGACGTTTCTACGGTCAGTACTCGTCTGGATAACCTGAGTGCCTCAAATCCTTTTTTATTCCGTTTGTTTGCCACCCTCACCAATGATGATACCGGCGAGGTAGTGGATGAATTACAGGATTTTACCAATTTCATTGGACAAGAGCAGATTTCTGTAGCTATGGCTGCACCGGACGGAGATTCGATCATTAGCCAGTTGGAAAAGCAAGATTCGGCCTTGCATCTGAGGCTTTTTGTACGCTTAGTATCCAATGATACTCTATTGGAAAGTGAAGACGCAGTGACTGGCTCTGTGGGCTACGATACCCGAAATTCATTGGTAGCGAATGATACGCTATCGCGTCAATTTAGCTTGGATAACTACTATGCTTATGACGACGGTACCGCGGAGTATATAGCAGGTATGGCTACTGTAGGAGGGACCGTAATGTACGAGTACGATATTCGAGAATCGGATACCCTAACCCATATCGATGCGTATTTCCCCGCGGTGAAGGGTAACAATGAGACCCCTACTATTCAGCTGTTGGTGCTAAGTGCTTTGGATGATACCGAAGAAAGTATTCTAAGTACTTCCACCATTACGTTACGTGCAGCTTCCGCCGTCAATACTTTTTTTCGCTACCCATTGCCTGAGCCAGTAGTGGTAGAAGGGCCCATTTACATTGGTTGGCGTCAGCAGACCAATTCGTTTATAGGTGTGGGACTGGACAAAAGTTCCGATTCTGGGCCCCGTATGTATTCCAATGTACGAGGGGATTGGGTTCAGAATAACCTAGTGATTGGGAACCTGATGTTACGCCCTGTATTGGATCAAGTGGCGCAGGATACTACCGTTACGGCTTTGCCAGATTGGGAGGAAGAGTGGTTTCGGGTATACCCTAACCCCGCTCGTAATGAATGTTACGTTGAGGGGAACCTAAAACAGGTTCAGGTAGTAGATAACATGGGCAGAATGATAGCCATAGAGCCAAGTAAAATCACGCCCCAGCGCTATCGTTTCGATCTCTCTTCTTTACCCCGTGGGATGTATTATCTTCGTGCGGTAAGTATGGAAGGGAACCTTCAAACCCGCAAGTTGATATTAATAGACTGACACATGGAAGATATTACCGTAAGCGAGCTGAAAGAACGCCTGGATAAGGGTGAAAAATTTCATTTTATCGATGTGCGTGAGCCTTGGGAGTACGATGAGGACAATCTGGGGGCGCAGAATATTCCCCTGGGAGAATTGCCTGGTCGGATGTCTGAGCTAGAAGCTTGGAAGGATGAAGAAATAGTAGTCCACTGTCGTTCAGGGGCTCGTTCTGGAAACGCAAAAGCATTTATGTCGCAAAGCGGATTTACCAAGGTGCGCAATACCTTAGGTGGTATTTTGGCTTACCGTGAGCTGTAAAAGGTAGTCCAGCCAAAGTCTTGGGAACCGTTCTTTCTATTAAGAGAGAACGGTTTTTTTGTTGTGGTACTCCACGGTTTGATCCCAGAAAAAGTGATTTAGCCTACAACAAGGACCCTTGGTCTTTTGTATTCGTAAGGTCTGGCCCCAAAAATGAAAGCAAGGGAAATGTGGTGCTGATGCTCCAGGTTGTTTTGAGTGTTTGCTAACCAGGGAGGGCTTTGTTTTTAGAGGTTTCCACCTCTTTTGGTTTGATCATCAGCATTTTCCGAGGGTGCCTTGCTCGTTCTCAATAATCAAGTTGGCGAGGTTGTCAGATGAGGGTACCTACAAAAAGGTATGCTATGCATAGCCGTAGAACACCTTTTTCATTGAAGGAGATCTGAAAATTTGATAGAATTATTCATCTGCAACACAACTACCGATGACTGATTCTATTCTCAAACAGGCCTTCAGAGCCACGGCCTTTTTGCTCCTGTTGGGAGCTAGGTTCCCTATGTGCTTGGCACAGGTGCCCGAATCTGATAGCGTCTACCACCAGCGCATGGCTTTGGTCGTAAAGCTTTGGGGGCACGTCAAATACTATCATCCCCATGTGGCCGACGGTACACATAATTGGGATCAAACATTGATATCCTATCAACCAGCGTTGAAGAATGCGGAAAGCGCGGATGAGTTTAATTCTGTGCTTCTAGCTATGTTTACTGAGGTGGGAGACGTGCCAGAGGCTGATGGAACTAGGCCTACCGTCCCTGATAGTCTCAATAACAATCTGGACCTTTCCTGGATACAAGATCCCATGCTTTCAGGCGAGGTGAGCCAATATTTAGAAAAGGTCTGGGAAGAAGCCAGGCCAAGGCCCCATGTTCAAGTAGATGACCAATGGACGGGGAATCCCACGCTATTTGCTGCGGACGCACGATTTGCCGGTAGCCCGTCCTACCCGATAGAGCCACAGCGTTTTTTGGCGGTTGCTCGTTACTGGAACGTTATCCATTACTTCTTTCCCTACAAGGACCTGATGGATCAGACCTGGGAAACCTCTCTGGATATGGCCATTCCGGAGGTATTAGGGGCTGCTAATGCCCTGGAGTATCATTTGGCCTTGCTTCGTTTAGTCAATAGCATAGATGATACTCACAGCTACTTCAATAGTGAAATCTATTGGAATTGGAGAGGATGGGCCTATCCGCCTTTCCTTGCTCGATTCGTGGAAAATCAATTGGTCGTTACCCGTACCATACTCAACCTAGGCTCTGTTTCGGTAGGGGATATCATACTGTCTATTGACGGTAAAACGGTGGAAGAGTGGATCGAGGAGCTATGGCCTTATGCCCATGGCTCGAATGAGGAGGCACGTCTCAGTGTCATTGCTGAATTGATCATTCGCAGAAATCCTGGAGCCTTTAGTGCTATTCTTTCCGACGGTACCCGTGAGTATACCGTAGATTTGGAGCGATTGGGTACGTATAGTGAAATGCTATTTCTTCCTGAAAACGGCCCGTATTGGGTAGAACAAGTGGGTGGATGTCGTGTGGGAAGAATTGATATGGCATTGTTGGAAACCGGCCAAATCAACACCATGTTCAACGAACTAAATCGTATGGACGTACTGGTTTTCGATATTCGGAATTATCCGCAAGGCACACTATGGGAGTTGGTGAATTACCTGTATCCGGGCCCCATCCACATTGCTACTTTTGAGATTCCTAATCTTAGATTCCCAGGTCATTTTTCTATGGGAGAAGAGGAAATAGGGCAGGGGACTACTTCACCATGGGATGGAAATCTTATTATTTTATTTGATGAGCAGACCATCAGTCAGGCCGAGTACACGATTATGGGTTTGGAGCAGTTTCCTGGAGCACTCAAGGTGGGTAGTACCACTGCAGCGGCCGACGGCAACCTTGCCTGGGTTTATCTGCCTGGAGGTATCGAAGCGGCGGCTACTTTTTTAGGAGTCTTTTATCCTGATTTTACTCCTACGCAGCGAGTAGGTATCCAGCCCGATATCTATGTTAAGCCTACGGTAGAAGGTATTCGCGCTGGTAGGGATGAGGTACTGGAAGCGGCTTACGAAGCCATTGATATCAGCCAATGTCTATCTACTAGTATTCCGGGGACGATTGATCCCTATTCCATCAGCCTATATCCGAATCCTGCAGTGGATCGGGTAGGCTTTCAGTTGCCAGAAGCTTTTTCTGGGGAAAAAGTGACTGTACAATTGGTAGATGGGCAGGGTAAGGAAGTGCTCTCCAAAGAAACAGATGAACTCAATGGTAATCTAGACATATCCTCTCTGTCCAGAGGGATGTATGTGTTGAGATTTCAGGGAGGCGGGCATCAGGCGGAACGCCTGTTATTTAAAGAATAGAAAACAGAAAAGCCTCCGGGTAGGAGGCTCATTCATTACAAAGGGGGGAAAAACCACCGCAATAGTGGAGGTACGGCATACCAAAGAGTAACTAAAATGCCTAAGGCTGTACCAAGCTGAGCCAAGGTGATCCACAAATCTTGTTTTCGGAGCAGACTTGCATCTTTTCGCATTTGTTTGATGATCTGGGGAGAAGCCTCTTGAAATGTATAAGCCTTTTTGGGCTTTACAGAGACTCTTGACTCGGGCATCCACTGACGGAAGCCTCTTTCCTTGTGTAGAAGCGAATGATTACGCTCTAGCTGTTTTTGAGATTCTGATACGGGCATAGCGTTGAGATAAGATTGTGTAACTAACAGTATATACGTAAAATCAAAGAGTAAAGTTAACCCAAATTAGTCTAACGGAAAAGTCAAGAGGGGTGAAATTCATTTACTAACCAAAGCGTGATATGGTATTTAGTGGTGGTACTACTCTTTTGGAGTCAACCAAAAAAGGTCCTACCAAACCGTAGGACCTTAGGTAATTAGCGCTAATTAGGCCTGGTGGAGATTTTGGCTGAAATTCCTAATGGAGTGTTCGGCAGAAGATGATCACTCCAAGTAGACTGACGTCGAACTTTTATGTCTAATAAAGCGCGTTGTGGGCTCGTCATGATTACACAAAGTTTTTGATTTCACCACCGCCCATGATCACAGTACCGCGGATGATCAGTTCCTTATGTCCCTCGCCCTCCTGCACAGTAGAGAGCCGTTTCCGGCTATCACTAAAGCCACCTAAGATGGCTGTGACTTCTATTCGGACCTTCCAGTCGGAAGGAACTATGAAAGAGCCGCCACCAAACATGGCAAACAGATCAATGACCACCGGACCTTCTTTGATGTCAGCATTGCTGAGGTCATAGTTGCCTCCACCCATGAAGCAGGTTACTTTCCCACCTTTGAAGTCATTAGAAGTCACACTAATGTCTCCCCCACCTAGTACAGCGGTCACGTTCAGGATATCATCACTTTGCTCTCGTGAAGTATTCGTATCCCAGTTGGGTTTGGAGAACGAGCTAAGCCGACCGCGGCCAAAGATGACCAATATGCCTCCTACGATAATGAGGATGGGCCAGAAGACCTGCCAGTCTAAAAAGTCAATGTCCAACACGTCTTCGAAAAAATCACGCAAAAGAAAGAACCCGCCAATAGCAATTACAATCACTCCCGGGATCCGCTGCTCATCAGAGAACAGCATAGCGGTGCCTACCAACAGCATGATGCCTTTCCAGTTGAAGAAAAAGTCTCGGAACTCCCAGGGGATTAAATTCAGGTTAGAAAGAAGGAACATGCCTCCTACTAGAATAAGCAAAATGCCGAACGAAGCGGAACGTGTAGATCTTTGTGACATACCCAAATATATGAGATTGTTTACAGTACAATCTTACGGCTAAGGTAAGAGCCTGCCTATTAATAATCGGTAAGTCCGGGTATTTAGTCGGGGAAACCGGAAGCTAAAAAAGAAAGCTACGCCCAAATTACAGGGGTAGCTTTCTGCGCTACAACGTGCATATTCCAGGAGTAGCGTGTCCTGTTCTCTTCGTAGAGTTGCAATAAAGATGAAAGGGGAATTGGTTTTACCTTTTGGGTTTTTATGGGAAGTTACATCACCGTGATACCTTTTATCTGGAAGTCTAGCAGCATCTGGTCTTGCCAGGCGGTGTAGGTAGAACCAGTAATGCCCACAAAACCGGTGGCCTTCCCTTGCCCTATAAGGGTCTTCAGGTCGTTGTTTTTGAAGCGATAGTCCAGGCGACAGGCATCTTGTGTTCCCTCATCCATCCAGGCCACCATCAGCCCATCATTGGCACGATAGTATAGTCGGAGTGAATGCTCTTCGTAGGCATGCTCTTCCTTAAGTTTTTTGCCCAAATTGGGCAGAGGTTTCTTGGCTAGTTGGTTAGCAGCCTGGCAACCCCGATAGTGAAAGGCCAAGTGTTTCTGAACCAGGCCTACATCTTGTTTGCCACTGTTTTCCTGATAGGTATCATTATTTACAAAAGCATCTACTTCTAGTGCCAGAATGTGTTGGTTGAGGGGGCTGGGTTTGGCCTTGGCGGAAATACCTGAACGATCATAACCCAGATAAGCCCCTGGTCCTCCAAGGTAATGGGAGCCATAATTTTGAAACACCAACGCCAATCCATCACCACCTGGGATACCCGTGAAATCGGGTTTGCCGCCCGGATTAGCAAATGCGAAGTTGATCTGAATCTCAAAATCCAAAGTTAAAATAAGGGGATAGGGCCACCAGGCAGCGCCTGCAAGCCCTTGCGATGTTTTCAAGGCTTCCTTGGCCGGAGTTAAATTAATGTGGTTGGCCTTGCGGATGGCAGAGCCCACTAAATTCATCTCGGCTAATTCTGTTAGATAAGTTGAAAAATTCATGTGGTTGCGATTGGGGTGTATATGATCATACACAAGTATCCCATTATTAATTTTCAATTGCTGAGTAGTGGAGTTTACTTTCTTTCTTGTGATTATTTATAGTGAAAATGGTAAAAATTAAAGGGGTTGGTTTTGTGATGGTTATGAAAGAATTGGAGGGTGGATGAAAGTAAATATTGGGCAGTACCGCAGCAATATGGGTTCTTCCGCGTAGATTTACGCGGGGTTTCACTTATTATTTGAAGGGTATTCCTGTTTGAGGTATGTAAGGAATTTTCCTGATGATGAAATACTAATGACGTAGGGAATTGTATGCAATTTGGCGTTTTACGTTGAGAAGCTTTAGTGCTTGAATAATTCCCACATGCTTTTCAAAAGCTGCATAAAAAATCCCGACGCTCACAAAGACTAGGAACGTCGGGATGTTTTTGGTGTTGAAATTTATTGCTTAGAAATAATAAGAATAATATCCTTTTACACCTCGTTTGTTAACCCCTTTGATGATCACTCTACCGCGTGCTGCAGAAAGAGCCTCTACTACATCTTGAGGTTCGTCCATGGCTTTGCTGTTCACGTAGGTAATGATAAACCCTTCCTCCAAATTGAGTCTGCGTATTAGGCCGTCGGTGACGCGATTTACCCGCACGCCATGTTGAATTTGTAATAGGTCACGTTCTACCTGAGGTACTCGCTCAAACTGAGCCCCTAGTTCTGCAGAGGAGAACACCTCTCGTTTCAGAAACTCGGTGCCACCTTCGCGATTTCTAAGTTCCAGGTTGGTTTCAAAGAGCTTACCTTCTCTAGAGAAAACCACATTGATATTGTCCCCAGGGGAGAAATAGCTTAGTTGCTCGTCAAACTCGGCCCGAGTGTTTATTTCTACCTTCTCGATTTTTACGATGATGTCTCCTTTGGCCAAGCCCGCTTCTTCGGCGGCGCCGTTGGTTTGTAAGTAGTGCAACATAACCCCGCGGACTTCCTCCATATTCATTTGGTCGGCTAGCTGGGGTTCCAGGTCAATTACCTCTCCGCCGAAGAAGGCTTTTTGTACCTCACCGTACCGAATAAGGTCGTCTACCACCTTCTTCACTATATCAACCGGTACGGCAAAACCATAGCCTGCGTACGATCCAGTACGGGAGAGGATGGCGGTGTTGATGCCCACTAAGGATCCGTATTGGTTTACCAAGGCTCCGCCAGAGTTACCCGGGTTGATGGCCGCATCGGTTTGGATGAACGATTCTATAGGGAAAGCCCCTTTTAGAATATTTATCTCCCGGCCCTTGGCGCTTACGATGCCAGCCGTCACGGTAGAGTTGAGGTTGAAGGGGTTGCCCACGGCCAATACCCATTCGCCTACCTGCAAATCGCTGCTGCGCGAGATGTCAATAGCGGGAAGTCGCTCTCCATCAATTTTCAGCACCGCCAAATCTGTGCTGGGGTCTGACCCCACTACCTTGGCAGGGTAGGTGCGGCGGTTAAAAATCACTTCTACGCCCAAGGCGTTTTCAATCACGTGGTTGTTGGTAATGATGTATCCGTCCGAGGTGTAAATTACCCCGCTACCGCTACTTACCTCTTGGGTACTGCCGCCACCGTTGAAGAACCAGTCGTACATGCTACGGCTGTTGTAGTTCTCTCGTACACTTTTGATGTATACGACACTGGGCGTGGCCTTAGCCGATGCCTCGGTGAAATCACGCGGTGGAGGGGGTAACTCTCTATTGTCCGTCGACTCCAAATGTGGAGATCGGTAGTTGGCGTAGTGTGCAGCTTCGGTTTCTACTACTTGTACAACTTCGGTGCTAGTACTTGATGAAAAAAACTGAAAGGTAAATGCCCCGGCTAAGCCCGCAATAAATCCAATCGTCAGGGTGTACCATGTATGCTTCATGCGCTGTTAGAATTTAATTCCCGTTCAGAACAAAAAACGAACCAAAGCCAAATTCGGTATTCACAATTGAGGAAGCAAAACCTTTTTCTGTCGAAGGCAAAATCGACAAATTGGTTACTTTTGGGGCCATGGGAATTCGAGGAACACTGAGTAAGCCCCTGGCTCGTTACATTGTGCGTCAGCAGAATAAATGGGCCGCCAAACCAATTGAAACACAGCAAGAAGTGTTTAATCAGTTGATTGCCAAAGGCCAACACACGGTTTTTGGCAAAGATCATGACTTTGCTAGTATTCGCTCACATGCGGACTTTGTGGAGCGTGTGCCGGTGCGGGATTACGAAGCACTCCGCCCGTGGGTAGACCGCATGGTGGACGGAGAGAAGGATATGCTGTGGCCTGGCAAGCCTTTGTATTATGCGAAAACTTCGGGTACTACTTCCGGAGCCAAGTACATTCCGATAACCAAAGAGTCCATTCCTTATCATATTAATAGTGCACGTAATGCCCTCATGAACTACATCGTAGAGACTGGGAACAGTGCATTTCTGGATAAGAAACTGATTTTTCTTTCGGGTAGTCCCGTGATGGAAAAGAAGAATGGTGTTCATTTGGGACGCCTTTCAGGTATTGTCAACCATCACGTACCCTCCTGGTTACGCAGCAATCAAATGCCCAGTTATGAGACCAATTGTATCGAGGATTGGGAGGAAAAGTTAGACAAAATCATTGATGAGACCCTGGACCAGGACATGAGCCTAATCTCGGGCATTCCACCTTGGGTCCAGATGTACTTTGATAGGATTCAGGAGCGGACAGATAAGAATATTGAGGAGGTATTTCCCAATTTTCAGGTATTTGTATACGGGGGGGTGAATTTCGAACCCTATCGGGCAAAACTGTACGAAAGTATCGGCCGTAAGATTGATAGCGTAGAGCTTTACCCTGCCTCCGAGGGCTTCTTTGCCTACCAAGATTCTCAGACAGAACCAGGAATGCTCCTGCTTCTTAGCTCGGGCATGTTCTATGAATTTGTGCCTGCCGAGGAGTATTTCAACGAGAACCCCACGCGCTTATCTATTGGTGAAGTAGAGCTGAATAAGAACTATGCTTTGATTATCAATTCCAATGCGGGACTTTGGGGCTACTCCATTGGGGACACTATAAAGTTTGTGAGCAAAGACCCTTACCGAGTGATTGTTTCCGGTAGAATCAAGCATTTTATTTCTGCCTTTGGAGAACACGTAATCGGGGAGGAAGTGGAGAAGGCCATGCGCTTTGCCCAAGAAAAACACTCTGAGGTGGAAGTGGTTGAGTTTACCGTAGGTCCTAACGTTACCCCCACAGAGGGATTGCCATTGCACGAGTGGTATGTGTCTTTCGCTACCCCGCCTAAGGATGGGGCTGCCTTTGCATTGGACCTGGATAATAACCTACGTAAGTTGAATACTTACTACGATGATCTAATTACGGGCGCCATTCTACGGCCTTGTGAGATTGTCTCATTGCAACCCACAGCCTTTCAGGATTACATGAAGAGTATCGGGAAGCTAGGCGGCCAAAACAAAGTACCTCGTCTTAGCAATGACCGTAAAATTCCTGACGCCCTCCAAGCGTACCGTATTTAGCTCCTTGCCGAATGCGGCAATGCAATAATGAGCCAATGGGTTAATGTGCTAATTCGGTAATTTGATAATGTGCAAATGGCTTGTCCCGATACTGATTTAGCTTTACACTCGGAGTACAAGTATGAATGAATTATTGGCTCTACGCTACTCCAACTAATAACTTATGACTAACCACTAATAACTATTCTGCACCATAGTATAGTGCTCTATATCGCACTCCAGAAAGAGGTCGCCTTCTTTCTCGAATCCAAATCTTGCGTATAGCGGCATAGCAGGAAGCTGGGCGTGTAGATACCGTTTCTTTCCTGCCGTTTTGGAGTGAGCGCCTATATCGTCCAGAACGGCTTGTACTAAGGCTCCACCCATTCCTTTGCCCCGGTAGGCCTTGCGAACGGCGAAGCGTTCCAACTTCACTCCATTGTCGGTGAATCGCCAGCGGGCACATCCTGCCGGCTCGCCGTTCTCATCCAGGCCTAAAAAGTGATAAGAAGTTTCTTCAAACTCATCAAATTCCTCCTCGGGTTCTACTTCCTGCTCTACCACAAATACTTCTTCGCGGATAGCAAACACCTTGTTTAACTCCTCTGCGGTGGTGGTGCGGATGACCTGAAAGGAGTTAGATACCGGCATCGTCATAGGCTTTGATGATAGACTTCACAAGCTTGTGTCGAATCACATCGTGGGCGTTCAGGTTTACAATCCCGATGCCCTCAATGCCTTCCAATACTTTGACCGCCTCCGAAAGACCAGACTTGTGGTTGCGAGGCAAATCAATCTGCGACTTGTCTCCGGTGATAATCACCTTTGAGTTTGGCCCCATACGCGTCAGGAACATTTTGATCTGCATAGGGGTGGTATTCTGGGCTTCGTCTAACAGAATGAAGGCGTTGTTAAGCGTACGTCCCCGCATGTAGGCCAAGGGAGCAATTTCCACTATGTTATCCTCCATGTAGTACTTCAACTTTTCCGAAGGTACCATGTCGTGCAAGGCATCATAGATGGGACGCAGGTAGGGATCAATTTTTTCCTTCAGGTCCCCGGGTAGAAAACCTAGGTTTTCTCCCGCTTCTACGGCCGGTCTGGTGATAATGATCTTCTTTACCTCTTTATTCTTGAGGGCGCGCACGGCCATGGCTACTGAAATGTAGGTTTTACCTGTACCCGCCGGGCCCAACGCAAACACCAGATCGTTTTTCTTTACGGTATCTACCAGCGCCATTTGGTTGGGCGTTTTGGGTTTGATTACCGTACCCTTGGTACCATAGATGAGTACCTCATCTCGGGTGCTTTCCTGCTCTTCGGCCTTCTCATCTTCGTGAATGTACTGGGCTACATTATCAGGCGTTACGGTGCCATACCGGTGGTAGTGGTCCAGTAGAGAGTTGAGTAGGTCGTTAATCCGGAGGATTTCTGGGGGGGTACCCTTGATGCGAATTTCATTGCCTCGCGATACTATTTTACTTTCGGGAAAGGCGGAGGCTACTTGTTTGATGTTCTGGTTTTCCACGCCGAGGAATTCAGGCAAGGAAACATCATCGAGTGTTATTATTTTTTCTACCAAATGTACTATTTGTATTTACGGCCGTCGACTTAGTATTCTGTGTGAAATGCCTTTATTTTGCTCACCAAAAGTACACAATAATTCGCTAGGCATCTATGGCCCTCATTACATTTCTGTCAGACTACGGTTGGCGTGATCCGTATGTAGCGGCCATCAAAGCGGTTATCCTATCTCAGGCGCCCCAGCAGCCTATTGTAGACCTCTCACACGAAGTGGGTGCGTGCGACATCGCTCATGGGGCGTATGTTTTGCGTTCTGTGTT